>JAGAHC010000009.1 GCA_017627275.1 Lachnospiraceae bacterium | reverse complement strand
CCATCCCTGAGGAAACCGGTCCCGGCCGCTGTGGTACAGCGGCCGGGACCGGTTTCCTCAGGGATGGCGGTTCCTTGCCTTATTTGAAATCAGGCCTCTGTGAAGAGGGGGGTGGAGTAATACCGGTCGCCGCTGTCCGGGAGGAGGGCGACGATGGTCTTGCCGGCGTTCTCAGGGCGCCTTGCCAGGGTGATGGCACCGTGGAGGGCAGCGCCGGAAGAGATGCCGACGGAGATGCCTTCCTTCTTGGCGAGGAGCCTGGCGGCGGCGTAGGCGTCCGCGGTCGCCGCGGTGAAGATCTCGTCATAAATGCCGGTGTTGAGGATGGCCGGGACAAAGCCCGCGCCGATGCCCTGGATGCCGTGGGGGCCGGCCTTTCCTTCGGAGAGGACCGGCGAATCGACAGGCTCTAAAGCCACGATCCTGATTTTTTCATTTTTGGATTTCAGGTATTCCCCGACGCCCGTCACGGTGCCGCCGGTCCCGACGCCGGCAATGAAGATATCGACTTCGCCGTCGGTGTCGTCCCAGATCTCCGGGCCGGTTGTTTCCCGGTGCACCTTCGGGTTTGCGAGGTTCGTAAACTGACCGGGGATAAAGCTGCCCGGAATCTGTGAAGCGAGTTCATCGGCCTTGTCGATGGCGCCCTTCATGCCGCGCGCGCCCTCTGTCAGGACAATCTCCGCGCCGTAGGCCTTCAGGATGTTTCTTCTCTCCACGCTCATCGTCTCAGGCATGGTCAGGATGATGCGGTATCCTTTGATCGCGGCGATATAGGCCAGGCCGATGCCGGTATTCCCGGAGGTCGGCTCGATGATGACGGAGCCTTCGTGTAAAGTTCCCTTCTTCTCTGCATCCTCGATCATCGCCATGGCGGTGCGGTCTTTCACACTCCCGCCCGGATTCAGGTATTCCAGCTTCACCAGGATTCTAGCCTGTAATCCCAGTTCCTTCTCGATCCCCGTCACCTCAAGGAGCGGTGTTTTGCCGATCAGTTCCGTCGCCGACTTGTAGATCTTTGCCATGGTTATCGCCTCTCTTTTCCACTTCTGCACGGTTGCCTGTTTCTGAGAAAAAGCCCGGAGCCTGCTTCGTTCCGAGCTTTACAAGTAGTAATCATAATCTCAAATCCCTAGTATGTCAATAGGAATATAATACATCCTTGATCTTTGTGAGCGGACGAAACTTCTCCCGGTGAAGGAACTCTCCCCTGCTCTCCTTCACGATCTCTCCGTCCCGTACGACCTCTTCGCCGCGCAGGAAGACCGATGTGATGTTTCCGCTCTCCGGATCTAACAGCACGAGGTCGGCATCTGCTCCTTCCGCCACGACACCCTTGCGCGGATAGAGTCCGAAGAGTTTGGCTGCGTTCTCCGAAAGAACGGCACACATGCTCTCACGGTTGATCCTGCCCTTCAGTACGCCTTCCCTGTAAAGATAGGCAGCTCTGTTTTCCGCGCCCGGGATCAGGCTGTCTTCGCCCCATTCGTTGGAGCTCACGATCTGTATCTCTTCCTCCTGGATGGCATTCCAGAGCATCTGCACGTCCCGGATGGTCCGCAGCGGCGGATTGCAGATGTAGCGGTCTGCCTGCTCGTCGGACAGGGCATAAAACTTGTCGGACAGGGTCAGGTACTGCGGACAGGTCTCCACGTAGACCGTCTGGCCCCGTTTGCGGGCAGCCTGCACTTCGGCCAGCGCCGCTTCCGAAGAAAGATGGGAGATCACAACGGCAGCATCGGCGAGCGCCGCGATATAGAGTGTCCGGTTCACGGCTTCCGCCTCCACTTCCACCGGGTGCGTCATGGCATGGAAGGCCGCGCGTCTTTCCTTCTTCTCCATATGCTGTTTCTGAAGCGCCGCCGCGAGCGCTCTGTTTTCACAGCGGGACAGGGAAAGTCCGCCGACTTTCTTCAGACCGATCAGCGCCCGGTATACCGCATCGTCTGTAAGTTCCTCTTCTTTCGTCGATGTAAGAAAGACCGATGTGATGCCCTGCGCAATCGCTTCTGTCCCCATCTGCGCAACCGTCTCTATCTCCTCCGGGATCTCTCCGGTCAGCCTGGCATGCCTTCCGAAATCGCAGGCAGCCTCTTCCCATTCTCCGTTGGTGATCACCGTCGTCGTGCCGCCGAGCAGCGCTTCCCTTGTCTCTTCCAGAAAGTCTTCCCTGCCGGGGTCTCTTCCGTCTCTGGTCTTTTCATAGCGGAAGCCCACGTCGATGAAGCCGGGAAACAGGTACTTTCCCGGCGCATCCAGCACGCGCACGTCCTGCGGATCCAGTTTCCATTCCTTAAGGATGTTGTCTGCCGACGGCTGCATCCCGCGCTCGGCGTCCCCGCTGCGAAATACCTTTTCGATCCGGCCGTCACTGAGAAGAACGTCCGCCTGGAATCCGGCCCGTGCCGTGATCAGCGTTGCTCCGTGAATGAGTGTTTTCATAGTCTTTCCTTCTTGCCTTTCAAGAATCCTTTTGTTAGTATTGCATTTGTTATGAAAAAAAAGATATCGCAGTTGATCACAACCGCCAGTAGTACCTTATCTTCCTGCATGCTTCCGGTCATTCCGATGATCGTTGCCGGCAGTATTTTTAAACTTCTCTATCTGATCCTTACTTTTACGCCTTATGCTGAGACGACGACCGGGATGATCCTCTCATTACTCGGGGATGCTCCGTTTTATTTCCTCCCGATCTTTGTCGCCTATACGGCTTCCAAGCACTTTCAGACGGATCCGATCTACGGCCTCGGGGCAGCGCTGATCCTTCTTGCGCCCGACTTCATCGCCCTGATGGAAAGCACGGAGCCCGTGACCTTCCTCCGGATCCCGCTCATACAGAATCATTATGCCTACAATATCCTGCCTTCGATCCTGACGGTGTATGTCCTGTCAAAGATCGCACCGCGGATTGAAAAGCACTTCGTGCCGGCTCTGAAAGGAACGCTGTATCCCTTCGTGCTGTTTGCCGTCATCGCGCTGCTCGAGATCCTCGTCATCGCGCCGATCGGCTCCGTCATCAGCAGAGGCCTGAATGCCGTCTTTGCGTTCGGCACGGCGCACGCCGCCTTCCTCACCTGGGGGATCTTTGCCGCGGCCCTGGCGCTCCTCATTCCCACGGGAATGCACTGGATCTTCGAGTCCATCGTCTTTACCGATCTCGCGACCAAGGGATACGACAACGGCACCATGGCTTCCTTTTTTATCCTTGTGATGTCACTGGCCGGCATGGATCTTGCCTATGCGCTGCGCGCAAAGACCGGCCGGGACAAGGCCGTATACTTCGGATATTTTCTGGGAGCGCTGCTCCCCGGTGTCTCTGAGCCGTCTTTATTTGCCATCGCCCTCAGAGACAAGAAGGCAATGCGGTCGCTCCTTTTATCGTCGTTTCTGGTAGGTATGTTTCAGGGGATCGTATCCATCCACTGCACCATCTACTCTTTTCCCGCACTGCCTTCTATTCTCATGTTTTATAATCCGCAGGACAAGTACAACCTGCTGCAGGCTGTCATCGCCATGCTCTTAAGTCTTTTGCTCGGGTTCCTCTTTACCTGGTTCTCCTGCAAAGAGACCGTCTCTTCCATCATTCCGGAAGATATCTGAACGATTACTTACTGTACGTATCCGCCGCAGAGCTGATGTCTGGCCGGCTGATCCTCTTCGATCGGCGGAAGGTTGACTTCCGGATTGAAGTGGTTGTCGTTCGCATCGTCATTGACGCGGGAGACTTCACCGACAATGAGGTTGCCCTTGCCGGCGACCGCTTCAAAGGAGTGATACATGCCGGGCGTCAGGGTGATCGAGTTGCCGGGCGTGATGTCCACATAACCGCCGGCCCTCACCGTCACGTCGATACCGTCGCACTTCACGTGCACATCGCTTACTTCATCCACGGCATAGTTCTCTTCTTTGGACTTGCTGTTCCAGCAGTAAACGCGAAGCACGCCGCCTGCGCGGTTGATGATGTCTTCCGTTTTAAAGTAATGGAAATGTCTGGGAAGCATCTGCCCATCCTTCATGGCAATGTACTTCTCGCAATAGACCTTGCCGTCTTCCGGGTGCTGCAGATCGCCGTTCCGATAGGTGAACAGGACCGCGCCGATCTTGTCAAAGTCGCCGGAATTGTAATCCGTCACGTCCCAGCCCATGGCAACCTTGCGCATATAACCGGTCTCTGCTTCTTTTGCCTTCCACTCTTCCGGTGTCCAGAAGGCAAAATCCGGCAGTGCACAGTGGTTTTCCTTGCACGCCTCGATTGCCCAGTCGATTTGCTTGTCGATCTCAGATCTCTTCATGTTGACACTTCCTTTCCGTTTTTCAGTCGTTTGAAGACGGTCCGTTTTAAAACGCCGGACTCCTTCTCAATTATATAAAACAAGGGGTAAGGTTTCAAACCTTACCCCTTTTGTTTACTATAGATGGATCTATTAGCACGTTTAATAACTAGTAGAGAATCTGTTCGGATTATTTAAGATACTCGTCAACGTTCTCCTCTGTAACCAGAACGAACGGGATAACCGGAGCAGGATCAAACTCTTCGCCGGCGACCATTGCTTTCACAATGTCGATAGCGCCGTTGATCTGACCAACACCGTCCTGAAGGATGGTTGCTTTCAGAGTGCCTTCCTTGATCATCTGAAGCGGAACTTCGATGCCGTCAACGCCGATGCAGATGATGTCTTCTCTGCCGCTGTCATTGCACATCTTCTGTGCAGCGGAGGACATACCGTCATTGTCGCAGATGATAGCAACGAGCTCATCGCCGTATTTTGCGATAGCATCAGATGCTGCGTTTGCTGCAAGGTTGCCGTCCCACTTGGTATCCAGATCTTCCATCATTTCGAATTCCGGATGCTCGTCCATGATGGCGTGCATGCCTTCCGTTCTCTGGATCTGAGCAGAGTTGCCAAGGATACCGTTGCAGTGGATGTATTTGCCGCCGTCCGGGCAGTTGTCAACAACCCACTGTGCCAGCATGTTACCTGCCTGTACGTCGTCAGAACCAACGTATGCAACAGCAACATCATCGCAGCTGGTGGACTTGGAGTTAACTTCGATAACCTTGATGCCTGCGTCTGCCATCTTCGTCAGAGCCGGATCGGATGCTTCTGCTTCCGCCGGAAGGAAGATAACGATATCGCAGTTTTTGGAGATGCAGTCATCCGCACGGTCGATCTGCTTGTTCGGGTCAGTCTCGCCGTCCAGGATGCCGGTCCATTCATCAATGGTGCCGTCCGCAACAAGGGCGTCAAACGTGGTCTGTGCCGTCTCGTTGATCGGTGCATGGAAGGGGTCGGTCAGGTTCTTGGAGATGTAGCCGATAACGACCTTGCCGTCACCGTTCACGTCTGCCGCGTTCTCGCCTGCCGCTTCCGCAACTTCTTCTGTAGCTTCTTCAACAGATTCTGCTTCTTCTGCAGGAGCTTCAGATGCTGCCGGTGCGGAAGAGCTTCCGCAGGCTACCAGGCCAAAGACCATAGCTGTAGCCAGTGCCAGTGCTAAAACTTTCTTTTTCATAAAATTACATCCTCCTTTTGATTACAAAAGTTCTTTCCCTATGTGCTAATAGGTTTTCCGTCCTTCGTAACAGTAGTTATTATACCACAGATAAACTTCCGTCAACGTCTTCACACAAATTTCAGAATCTGTCTCCGGAACGCGATTAGTGGTTGTTCTTGTTCATGACCATGTCGAGCATGACGGCGCCGATGATGATCAGGCCCTTGACGATCGACTGGAAGTAGGAAGAAACGCCGATCATGTTCATGCCGTTGTAGATCAGGCCGATGATGAAGATACCAAGCACGTCGCCGGGGATCGTCGCAATACCGCCCGCGAAAGACGTACCGCCCAGAACTGCTGCCGCGATGGCGTCCGTCTCGTAGCCGACACCGATGTTACTCTGTGCGGAACCGGTCTTCGAGGTGTAGATCACGGATGCGATACCGGCCAGGAGTCCGGAAAGCGTGTACACACCGACGAGGACCCAGAAACGGGATACACCGGAAGCGATCGCGGCGTTGACGTTTCCGCCGACCGCGAAGATGTAGCGTCCGAACTTCGTCCAGTGAAGCAGGAGGTACATCAGGATGGTCACGATAACGAACAGGATGATCGGGAAGGGGATCGGTCCGAGCTTATTGGAATAGATCCCGGCGAATGCCTTGTTCGTGATCATGACGGCACGTCCGTTCGTAACGACCTGGGAAAGGCCGCGGATAACGAGCTGCATGGACAACGTAACGACGAACGGGAACATATTGAATTTGGCGATCAGGAATCCATTGATGAATCCGAATGCCGTGGCGACGCCTACGCCGGCAAGCACAGCAATGACCATCGGAAGGCCCATGTTGGTCATGAGGTGGCCGATGATGCAGCTGGTCAGCGCCAGCTGTGCGCCGACGGTCAGATCGATGCCGCCGGTCGTGATGGCAAGGCAGAGTCCGTAGCAGAGCAGACCGTTGATCGTGATCTGCATCGTAACATTCATCAGGTTGCTGACGGTCAAAAACCGCGGGTCCATAATCGCGATCACGACCATCATGATAATCAGGACGACACCGATTCCGTACTGTCCCATCAGGGAGCGGATCCTGTCCTGTGTCGAAATTTTTCCAACTTTCGGTTCAGCCATTATTCTTTCCTCCGTTTTTATTCAAAGACTCAAACACCGAATGCTTTCGACAGGATGTCTTCCTGTGAAACACGGTTATTGACGATATCATCCCGCATGAACTCTCCACTGATCGTACCTTCGTGGTAGACCAGGACGCGGTCACTCATGCCCATGATCTCCGGAAGTTCCGAAGAGACCATGATGATGGCCATGCCGGCCTTGGCAAATTCTCCCATCAGCGTGTAGATCTCGGCCTTGGCGCCGACGTCCACACCACGGGTCGGTTCATCCATGATGAGGAGCTTCGGATTGGCCATGATCCACTTGGACAGAACGACCTTCTG
>JAGAHC010000047.1 GCA_017627275.1 Lachnospiraceae bacterium | reverse complement strand
TCCCAGACATATACCCCTTCTCCTCTTGCAATGGAGATCGGCATACGCGCATGGTTCCCGTACAGGTACTTATCGCCGACAGCCATTACTTCAGCATTCGATTTGAGTCTTTCGATCATTTTGTATTCCCCCTTTCAGTGAAGTGTTAAGATACTTATTTGATTCCCCGGCTCGGAAGATCTTTTCCGATGGTGGTTCCGATCTTTCCTTCCAGGACCAGTTCAAAAATACTGTGCGGTTTTCTTCCGTCGATAATATGCACGTTCGTCACGCCTTCTTCGATGGCTTCGACGCAGCAGTCCACCTTCGGGATCATCCCGCCGGCGATCGTTCCCTTTTCCTTTAACATGGGAACATCCTCCACGTTCAGATAGGAAATGACATCTCGCAGCTCGATGCTGTTGCAGAGTCCTTCGATATCCGTCAGAAGAAGCAGCTTTTCGGCATGCAGGGCACCCGCCAGTTTTCCGGCAGCCGTATCCCCGTTGATGTTGAAGCTTGCGCCTTCTCCGTCTGTCCCTACCGGTGCGACGACCGGAATAAAACCGGCATCCAGCAGTGTAAGGATCGCTTTTTCGTTGACCTTCGTGATGTCTCCGACAAATCCAAGGTCCTTTGCCCCTTCGCGCTTCTTGCAATGGAACAGGTCTCCGCTGATGCCGGAGATGCCGACCGCCGATCCGCCGAGCTTATTGATGAGGCCGACCAGTTCGCTGTTGACCTGACCGATCAGGACCATCTCGACGACCTCCATGATCTCCTTGGAGGTATACCGCAGACCGTCGATGAATTCCACCGGGATCTCCAGTTTTTCGAGCATCTTGTTGATGCCGGGACCCCCGCCGTGGGAAAGCACAGGCTTTAAGCCAAGCTGCTTTAAAAGGACCACGTCTTTTAATACCGCGTCTTTGAGCTCATCGTTGATCATGGCGTTGCCGCCGTATTTGATCACGACGATCTTGTCCTTGTATTCTTTTAATGCGGGATATTTTTCAAGCATTTCTGCCGCATTCATTGTGAATTCGCCCAACGAAAACACCTCCCGTTATGAATCAGGAACGATAGTCCCCGTTAATCTTGACATAGTCATAGGTCATGTCGCAGCCCCAGGCGACAGCTTCCCCGTCTCCGCTGTGGAAGTGCACGATGACCGTGATCTCGTCTTCCGTCAGGACCTCTTTGGCTTTGTCTTCATCAAAGTCCAGTCCGAAGCCGCCTTCCATCACGGCAACCTCTCCGGCCTTGCTCTTGATGATGCAGTCCGCCTTCGTCGGATCGACATCCGCGCCCGAGTATCCGGCAGCCGCCATGATACGTCCCCAGTTGGCGTCTCTTCCGAACAGTGCGCATTTGAACAGGGTGGAACCGGCGATGGAACGCGCAACGAGTCTGGCATCTTTTAAGGTGGGAAGTCCGTAGGCTTCGACCGTCAGCATCTTGGTGGCGCCTTCTCCGTCCTTTGCGATGCGCTTCGTAATATCGACGCAGATGTGCTCGATCAGGCCCGCCAGCGCTTCCTTATCCTCTTCCGTTTTGACTTCGACACCGGAAGCGCCGTTGGCAAGCAGGAAGATCGAATCGTTGGTCGAGGTATCACCGTCGACCGTCATCATGTTAAAAGTCTTGTCGACAGTCGCGGAAAGCATCTTCTGAAGATCTCCGGACTCCGCCTTGGCATCGGTCGTCACATACACCAGCATCGTTGCCATATTCGGATGAATCATGCCGGAGCCCTTCGCCATCGCGCCGATCTTGACGGTGCCGCCGGAAAGCGTCAGCTCATAGGCGCTCTCTTTGCGGACCGTGTCGGTCGTCATAATGGCATAGGCTGCGTCGGAAGCATTGTCCTTGCTGAGGATCGGAACGATCTGCCGCACGCCGTCGATGACCTTGTCGACAGGCAGGTACTGTCCGATAACACCGGTCGAAGAAACAAAGACTTCATCTTCCTTCAGGCCAAGAAGCGCTTCGGATTCTCTGGCCACTCTCTTTGCGTCTTCGATCCCGCGCTGTCCCGTTGCCGCATTGGCATTGCCGCTGTTGATGACGACGGCTCTTGCTTTTCCTTTTTTCAGGATCTCGCGGTCGAGGATAACCGGCGCCGCGCAGAATTTATTGGTCGTAAAGCAGGCGGCGCAGGAAGCGGGTTCTTCCGAATACAGAACGGCAATGTCCGGTTTTTCGGCCTTACGGCTCTTAACGCCGACATAGACAGCGCCTGCCTTAAAGCCGTTCGGCGCCGTAACGCCGCCGCTGATTTCCTTATACATGTTCGACATTTTTCTTACTCCTTTCAATCATTCCTGTAACAATACCCCATTTTGTTTTCATCAGATCGCAGCGACCCCCATCGCTGCCATACCTTCTGAATCAGAAAGACTTCTCTTACGGATACATCGGTGTGACCATCAGTCCCGTCGTCTCCGGAAGACCGAAGGCCAGGTTCATATTCTGCATTGCCTGTCCGGCAGCGCCTTTTCCGATGTTATCAATGACGGAGGATACGATCAGTCTCTTTGTACGGGCATCGTATGTCGGTGTGATGGAGCAGAAATTCGTTCCCATCACCCACTTGGTCTGCGGCGCTCTCGACTGCGGGAAGACATGGACGAACGGCTCATCTTTATAGAACTCCGAATACAGCTCATAGAGTTCCTCGTTCGTGTAGTCCTTATTCATCGTCGCGTAGATCGTGACTTCGATGCCGCGGATCTGCGGAAGAAGGTGCGGCTGGAAGTTGATATACTGCCAGGTCTCCGGCTTCATCAGATCCTTCCCCTGGATGTAGGCGATGTTCTGCTCGATCTCCGGCGTATGTCTGTGTACGCCGCCGAGAGCATAGGCGCAGAAGTTGTTCTCCGCTTCCGTCAGGAGCTTATTCAGATCCGGCTTTCTTCCGGCGCCGGTATATCCGCTCTTGGCATCGATCACGATGGTGTTGTCGACGATGCATCCTTCTTTCAGCATCGGATACAGGCCGAGTGTCGAAGCCGTCGGATAGCATCCGGGGTTGGAAATGAGTTTCTGTCCCTTCGGGAAATCCTTACGGAACACTTCCGGAATGCAGTAAAAGGCGTCATAGGTCAGCTGCGGATTCGGGTGCTTTTGTCCATACCACTTTTCCCAGACTTCCACATCACGAAAACGGATGTCGGCGCCGATATCGATGGCGACCTTGCCGGCAGCGATGATCTTCTCCGCGTACTGCGAAACTTCGCCGGAAGGAGCAACGATAAAGACGACATCGGAGTCTCTGCACATCAGTTCGAGCGTATTGTCGTCGAGCGGCATGATCTCCTTGTCATAAAAGCCGACAAGCTGCGGGTGGGAATCCTGAATCTTGGTGCCGATGGCAAAGGTATCGGCAACGTAGTCCAGTTCCGTTTCAGGATGTGCGACCATCATACGTAAAAGTTCTCCGCTTACATATCCGGTTGCACCGATGGAAGAATAATGAATCATGGCTTTGTCCCCTCCTTTTACAGAAAAACAATGTGAATTATAAAAAACGTGGTAAAAATGAACAGTAAAACAAAGAAAATGGTTTTCCTTTTGGTTAGATTATATAATTTGAACAGCTTTAAGAAAAATGATAATATTTTACGTATACATTCCATTTAGGAATATATAAATTGTCAGACTTCAAAAAAAGGGAGAAAATCGGCATATGAGCATACAAAAATACAAGGCGTTCATAAAAACAATTGAGCACAGTTCCGTCACGAAGGCTGCCGAGGAACTCGGTTACACCCAGTCCGCCGTCAGCAAAATGATCTCCGATCTGGAACATGACTGGAACATGACCCTGATCCACCGCTACCGGTCCGGCGCCGTCATCACCTCCGAAGGAATCGCCATTATGCCGCATATCCGGGATATCTTAAACGGCTATGAAAACCTGAACCAGACCATCGAGGAATTGCAGGGCCTGAAGGCCGGTACACTCCGCATCGGGAGTTTTACCTCTCTTTCCACCAATCTTCTTCCCCTGATCCTGAAAAGCTTCCATGAGAAACACCCCAATGTGCAGATCCAGCTTTTTAACGGAGAATACAATGACATCATCGACTGGCTCCGCGCGGGAACGATCGACTGCGGATTCGTGGCGCTTCCCGTTCCGGTGGACATCGAAGCGACTCCCTTTTTTATAGACTCCCTGGTCGCCGTCGTGCCGCCCAAAAGCAATTATGCGAAGAACAAAAAGTTTTATCTTTCCGACCTCGCCAACGAAACACTAATTCAGTTAAAAGAGGAAAAGGATCATGAGATCACGTACTTTATAGAACGGTCCGGCGTGATGCCCGGCAACGTCTTTGATGTGACCAATGATTATTCCATCCTGTCCATGGTGGAAAGCGGTCTGGGCGTCAGCATCATCCATGACCTGATGCTCTATCCCATGCGCTACAACGTTCATCGATTGACACTGGACAAAAAAAAGCAGATCGACATTGCGCTGGCGACAAAAAAAGAAACGACCCCGTCCTCCTTAACGCGCATGTTCATGGATCATGCCCTGTCCAACGTGAACCGTTTTCTCAGAAGATAAGAAAGATCAAGGAAGAGAGGCAAGAATGTACTGCCAGATCGCAGTGGTGGGTCTTGGCGTATAGTGGATCCCGTCTGCCGGATCGATCGCAATGCCCGCTGCGATATACCCGTAAAGATCGATGACCCGGATGCCGTGGCTGTTTGCATAGGCGATCAGGTCGTTGTTGTAGCGGACCATTCTTTCGTTGGTGTAATACTTTGTATCCTCTCCCAGGAGGTGTTCGTCCGCGGTGGGTCCCACCGTGCAAAGAATCAGGGTCTTGCCGGCCGCCAGGAGGTTATCGTAAAACGGGCCGTATCTTTCAAAATGGCCGTGATCGTTCCCGCCCATCCAGGAGATCAGAACGTCAAAGTTGTCTACCCCGTAGTTTCCGATCACATCGGCCATATAGCTGTAGCCGTGACCGTGTCTGGCATAGATCGTGATCCCGTCCACAACTGCCCCGGCCAGTTCGTCATCCGAATCGGCAAACATATCGATCGTACGGGAATCCCCGAGAAAGAGAACGCGCTGATCCCTGATCGATGATACAGGCGCTGCGGTTTCTTCTGCGGAGGCTGCCTCTTCTTCCTGCGGCACAGGCTCTGTCGCGGATGCCGTATCTTCTTGTGCTGCAGGCTCCTGAGAGGCAGGTTCTTCCTCCTGCACTTCGTTCTGCGTCTCTTCCACAGAGTCTGCAGCCTCTGTAGAGGTCTCGGATTCCGCAGAGACCGTCTCTTCCGCTGTCGTTTCTGCAGCCGTTGCCGAAGGCTCCTGCGTCTCTTCTTCTGCAGTAACGACAGAGGGCGCTACGACAGCTTCCTTGGCACTGCCGCTTTCCTCAGTAGCCGAAACGGCCGCCATCTCTTCTTCAGAGATCTCGGAGACAATCGCGGAAGTTGCCGCTTCCTCTGTTCCGCATCCTGCCGTAAAAAGGAACCCTGCCAGAAGGAAGGCTGTTCCTGTTCGCAAGAAAACATGTTTCATAGTCCGTCAGATCTCCTTAAACTTGTATCCCATGCCCCAGATCGTATGGATCATTTCTCCTTTGCTGCCGAGTTTGGCCCGGAGCTTTTTGACATGGGTATCGATGGTCCTTGCGTCTCCGAAGTAGTCGTAATTCCACACGCTGTTCAGGATCATTTCCCGGGAGAGCGCGATGTCCACGTTCTCCATAAAATACGACAGAAGCTCAAATTCCTTGAAACTCAATTCGACCGCTTCTCCGTCCACCGTCACGGTATGCGATGTTTTATTTAAGACGATGCCCCCGATCGAAAGGACGTCCTCTTTGTCCGTCTTCTTCAGGCGCCGGAAGATGGCCTCTGCTCTGGCGACCAGGGTCCTTGGGCTGAACGGCTTGGTGACATATTCGTCCGCGCCGCTCTCGAAACCTTTCAGTTCGTCTTCCTCTTCGGATTTGGCAGTCAGAAGGATGACCGGGACCGAGGAGGTCTTCCGGATCTCCTGCAGCACCTCATAGCCGTTTTTCTTCGGCATCATGATGTCCAGAATGATCAGGGAGATGTCCTCTTCCTCTTCAAAAAGGCGAAGCGCCTTCTCTCCGTCCTCCGCTTCCAGGACCTCATACCCTTCCTTCGAAAAGTAATCAGAAAGGAGCCTGCGGATCTTTTTTTCGTCATCCACGATCATGAGTTTTCGCATAGTTTACTCCGTTTTCCCTAAAACAAACACCGCAACGCTTCTGGGAGCAAGGGTCATCTCCTGTTTCGGTACGGGAGTGCCTCCTTTATGATGGTATCTTCCTTCGGCATCTGCCGTATAAATGACTCTTCTCCAACAGTATTCTGCCGGCAGTCCCGGCAGACGAATGTGTCTTTCTTCCCACCGCGCGTTGATGGCCAGGTACACCGCATCGTCTTCTCCCCTGTCCGGATCCTTTCCGAAAAACAGGGCGCAGAGGGTGCCGGTACTCTGCGTAATATGCTCATTCCCGGGATCCTCATCCGTGATGCGAAGCGCGGGCAGCCCGATCGAACACGGCGCCAGTTCCTTCCGGACGCAGGCATGCTCCTTCCTGAGCGCGATGACCGCCTGATAAAACCGGAAGAAATCTTCTTCTTTGTCCAGATTGTCCCAGTTGAGCCAGGATGTCTCGTTATCCTGACAATAGCTGTTGTTGTTTCCGTACTGCGTATTGCAGAATTCGTCTCCCGCGAGGATCATGGGCGTTCCGCGGCTCATCATCAGCACGGTGATCGCATTGCGCATCATCTGCTTTCTTAAAGAGAGGATGCTTTCATCCTCTGTCTCCCCTTCGACACCGCAGTTCCAACTGCGGTTGTCATTGCCGCCGTCGGTATTGTTCCACCCGTTGGCCTCGTTGTGTTTGTCGTTGTAACTGTACAGATCGTTTAAAGTGAAGCCGTCATGGCAGGTGAGAAAATTCACGCTGGAACGATAGCCGTTGTAATTGTGGTTGTAGAGATCCGGCGAGCCGATCAGTCGCTGCACGACGTTCTGTGCAAGCCAGAGATCGCCTTTTAAGAAGCCGCGAACATCGTCCCGGTATTTGCCGTTCCATTCCGCCCATCTCCCGTGTGCGGGGAAGGTTCCCACCTGGTAAAGCCCGCCGGCATCCCAGGATTCCGCAATGAGTTTGGTGTTGGAAAGAATCGGATCCCGCACGATCCGCTCGATGAGCGGCGCGTTTTCCATGGGCTTCCCATCGGAATCTCTGGTCAGGATGCTCGCGAGATCAAAGCGGAACCCGCTCACATGATACTCGGACACCCAATACCTGAGACAGTTGATGATAAAGTCCTGCACCAGCGGGTCATTGCAGTTGACGGTATTGCCGCAGCCGCTGTAATTGGCATAACGCCCGTCCTGGTCGTGCGTATAGTAGATATTGTTGTCCAGTCCTTTGAAATTGATGACGGGGCCGTTCTCATCTCCCTCGGCCGTATGGTTGAACACCACATCCAGAATGACTTCGATCCCGTTGGCATTCAGACGACGGATCATTTTCTTGAGTTCATGTCCCTCCGCGTTGTATTCCGCGGATGCCTCATAGGACGTGTTCGGCGCGAAAAAGGCGACCGTATTATAGCCCCAGTATTCCCAGAGCCTGTGGTTGTCCACGTCTCTGGCGTTTCTGGTCTCGTCGAATTCAAAGACCGGCATCAGTTCGACTGCCGTCACACCCAGTTCCTTCAGATACGGGATCTTCTCGATGATCGCATCGAAGGTCCCCGGATTCCTGACACCGGAAGACGCATGCTTCGTAAAGCCGCGGACATGCAGCTCATAGATGATGCTGTCTTCCATCGGATTGGAAAGGATGGCGTTGTAATGCCAGTTGAATTTGTTTTCCACCACACGGGCATGATAATTCCCCTGCAGGTTTTTGGATACTCCCCATTCGCGCTGGCCGACGACGGCCTTGGAGTAAGGGTCCAGAATGATATTGTCTTTGGAAAAGAGAAGCCCTTTTTCCGGATCGTAGGGTCCGTCCAAACGGTATGAATACTCAAGGTCTTCGATGTCCAGATCGTAGACATAAATAGAATACGTCCTGCCCATCCGGTAGTCTTCCGGAATCGGCAGGACGCAATACGGTTCTGTTTCCCGATGATGAAACAAAAGCAGTTCACAAGAAGTCGCCCCTACAGAGCAGAGTGTAAAATTCACTCCGCCATGCAGGGGGGTTGCTCCGTTTAACGTATGATCACCGTGTTTGACACGATACCCGCTGATCTCCCGCATCAGACCGGATACGCCTTGTTCTTCTTATCCGCTTTGGAAATATCCACCTTCAGTTTTTGCGTCAGACGGTATTTAAAGAAGTCCATGGCAACCTGCGGAAACAGTGCATAAGACAGAACGTCTTCGTCCTGCTGTTTCCACAGACGGATCTCTTCTTCGTATTTGGGAAGCGCCGGCTCCAGGAGATCGGCCGGACGACAGGTAATGACTTCCGCGTCGCCGATGATCTTCTTCTGGATCTCGGGATCGAAGGGTTTGATGCATTTTCCGTATTTGCCGCTTAACAGGTCCTTCGTCTGTGCAGAGGCCACCTTGTAGCGCTCTCCCATCATGACGTTCATGACCGCCTGTGTTCCGACGATCTGGGACGAGGGCGTTACGAGCGGCGGTTCTCCGAAGTCCTTTCTGACGCGCGGAACTTCTTCAAGCACTGCCTGCAGCTTGTCGATCGCTCCCTGTTCGGTCAGCTGGCTTACCATGTTGGAAAGCATGCCGCCCGGGATCTGATAGCGTAGCGTATTGATGTCGACGCCGAGGATCTTGGTGCTCATCAGGCCGCTCTCCAGGCACTCCTCGCGGTAAGGTCTGAAGTACTCCTGGATCTCCGCCAGAAGGTTCTGATCATATCCCGTATCATACGGCGTTCCCCGGAAGGTCTCGACCATGACTTCGGTGGCCGGCTGGGAAGTGCCGAGCGCGAACGGGCTGATGGCACAGTCGATGATGTCCGCGCCCGCCTCGATGGCCTTCAGATAGGTCATGCTGGCGACGCCGGACGTATAGTGCGTATGCATATCGATCGGCAGATCGGTAGCGGACTTTAAAGCCTTTACCAGACGCTCCGCATCATACGGAGTCAGGAGCCCTGCCATGTCCTTGATGCAGATGGAATCCGCACCCATGTTCTCGATATCCTTGGCGACGCTCATCCAGTACTCGTCCGTGTAAGCGTCTCCCAGCGTATAGGAAAGCGCGATCTGTGCATGTCCGCCTTCCTTCTTGGTCGCTCTGACAGCCGTCTCGAGATTGCGCAGATCATTTAAACAGTCAAAGATACGGATGATATCGATGCCGTTGGCGATCGATTTCTGAACGAAGTATTCCACCACGTCATCCGGGTAATGGTTGTATCCCAGGATGTTCTGGCCGCGGAAAAGCATCTGCAGTTTCGTGTTCTTAAACCCGTCACGCAGCTTCCTGAGTCTTTCCCACGGATCCTCTTTC
>JAGAHC010000046.1 GCA_017627275.1 Lachnospiraceae bacterium | reverse complement strand
TCATTGTTTGCTCCTTTCTTTTCACTCCCTTAATGTGCCTTCTGCAACAGTAAAACTGTTTTGTTGTATTCATTATATGAATACAATTCAAAAAGAATCAGACTGCTTCAAACGGTCTCAAAAATTGTTCAAAAACGGTAGAATCGACAGGAATAAAGGTCGTTCTTTGTGCAGTATTAATGATATAATACCGGTATGAGCAAGCGGACGAAGTATATTCTGATGGCAGCGGGAACCGCCCTCTCTTCTCAGATCTATCTGAATATGTTTGCCGACGGGTTCATCATCGCCTTTTCCCCTTTGATGATGGCCGTATTCCTCTATTTGTTCCGGGATCTCAACCCGTTTCGCTCCATCTGCCTGATCGCGTTTGCGTCTCCGCTCTTTCGCTTACTGGTCATGATCCTGCAAAGCGGAAACGTCGTGGATTCGATGCATCTGGTGCTGCCTGATATGGCATTCTTCTTTGCCTATGCCTTCTTCTTCTGCAAGCTCTATTCCGGGTTCGGATATAGGCCCTATCACAATTATTATCTCCGCATCGCGCTCTGTGACTTTTCCTCCAACTGTGTGGAGCTCTCTGTCCGTGCCCTGAGTTCTCTTGCCACCTTTTCGGTCGGGACATTTCAGGGTTTTCTCATACTGGCCCTTGTCAGAAGTCTCCTCGTTCTTCTGATCTGCGTTATTCTGGATGTCAATTATTCCCTCCTGACCAGACAGGAACATGAAGCAAACTATAAGCAGCTCCTTCTGATGGCGGCGACGTTAAACAGTGAAGTCTATTTCATGCAGAAAAACATGAACGAGATCGAAGACATCATGAAGAACGCGTTTTCCCTCTACAGGACCCTGCAGGAGGACAACTATCCGAAGGAACTGCAGAATACCTCTTTGTCCATCGCCAAGGACATTCACGAGGTCAAAAAGGGCTACCGCCGGGTCATCAAGGGGATCCATGACAACTTCCTGATCGGCTTCAAGGACAGCCCGACCCTTCTTCTCAGCGAGCTTCTGCAGATCCTGTCCGCGGATATCGACAGGGCAAGCACGACGGCAAAGCTCAATCTGTCCATCTATACCAGTTTTGAAACGGACTACCGGATCCAGAAGCATTTTGCCTTCACCAGCATCGTACGGAACCTGGTGAACAATTCCGTCGACGCGCTCACCTCTCTTCCGTCCACCCACCACGGAGAGATCTTTGTACGCTGCCGCGATATGGTGAAAAACGGAAGGCCATACTGTGTTGTCGAAGTCAAAGACAACGGACTGGGGATCGAGGAAAATATAAAAGAAGTGATGTTTGTGCCCGGCTTCTCCACAAAGTATGACGAAGACACCGGGGACATCAACCGGGGACTCGGCCTAACTCTGGTCAGGGATCTGCTGGAACAGAAATTCGACGGAACGATCGAAGTTGCTTCTTCTGAAAAAGGGGTCCAGTTCCTGCTGTGGTTCCCGGTCGATAAGCTGACGGAAGCGGTGAACAGCTATGCCGAGCTTCCTCCCGAACAGGAAGAAGACCTCGAGAAAGGAACAGCATGAAGTTTTACATTCTGGATGATATGATCGCCTCCATCAAGGTCCTGGAAAACATCCTGGAGACAAAGGATCTGGGCGAGATCGTAGGGACCGCGACCGACCCCGAGAAGGCGATCCCGGAGATCCTCGCAAAGAAACCGGACATCGTTCTGATCGATCTCCTCATGCCCGGAAAGGACGGGATCTCGGTCGTCCGGGAACTGCGCGCCGTAAATCCCGACATCAGCTTTGTAATGGTGTCTCAGGTCGTGGAAAAAAGCATGATCGAAGCTGCTTACGAAGCGGGGATCGAATTCTTTATCACCAAACCGAACAACCGGATCGAGATCGAAAAAGTGATTATGAACGTCATCGAAAAGAAAAAGATGGCGGAGGTCTTAAAAGGGATCCGCACCGTCATCGGCGACGAAACGATCCTCCCAGAACAACAAAGTAAAGATAACGCCTCTCTGATCCGCGCCAAAAAGATCCTGGGGTATCTGGGGATGCTCGGCGAATCCGGCACCGTGGATGTGCTATCGATCCTCGAATCGCTTCTGTCATCAGACGCCGTATATAACAGTAAAAAGACCATCGATGAATATGCGGAAACGCTTTCTTCCGATCCCAAGATCGTCAGACAGCGCATCAGAAGGGCCGTCAAAAAGGGCCTGACCAACATTGCCTCCATCGGTGTTGAAGATCCGTACAGCAACATCTTCACGGAATATTCTCAGATCCTGTTTGATTTTGATGCCGTACGCAATGAAATGAATCTGATAAGGGGAACGGCCGAAAGCGGCGGTTCCCCATCTGTGGATCGTTTTCTGGAAGGTCTGCTTCTTCTGACGCAGTCAGGATAAAGGATTCTTCCGTTAGTATTCAGTTCGGATCAACATAACGTATCTGCACGCTCTCCGTGTTGGAGAGGTACACCAGGCTGGAATACTTTACCCGGAACGTAAGAACGTCTCCGACCCTGATCTCCTCTTTGGCATCCGTAACGTCGAGGATCGTATGATCGGAGGATGCGCCCAGCACTTCCACCCCTTCCATACAGGGCGTTAAGGTAAACGGATCTCCGTAATCGACCCGCCCGACGGCGACCAGGGCTCTTTTCCGGATCCCCCTGTCTTCATAATGACCGACTTCTCCGAAGGCATCCACTTCCAGTTCTCCGACCGGAAAACTGGGTTTTTCCCGGACTTCGATCACTTCCGCCTTCAGTTTGCAGGCGGAAAGATGCGTGATGCCCGGTTCATAGCCGTTGATCTGTCCGGTCAGGATCAGTTCTCCGATCCGCAGATTGTTGACACGCATCGGCATGGAACCGTTCTGCAGCATGTAAAAAGATGTCGAAGCGCCGCCGCTGATAAAGGGCAGCTCTCTGCCGATCGCCTTCTCCACATCCGCCGCCAGCGATACCAGCCCCTGCATATTGCGGAGGTTTGGCTTTACGGATCCGTAACAGGACAGGTTGACGCCCACCCCGATCAGTTCCAGATACGGATGTTCCTTTTCGATCTCTACCGCACAGTCGATGAGCTCTTCCGGATCCCAGAATCCTTCCCGCAGGTCCCCCAGGTCGATCATCAGCATCACCTGATGCACCTTGTTCTGTTTTTCCGCTTCTTTGGAAAGCGCACGCAAAACGGTGACGTCGCTGTGGAGAGATGCATCGCAAAGCGATACGACGTCTTGAAGCTCTGAAAGCATGGGGATCCGTATCAGCATCAGCGGCGTTTTCAGACCGTACTCCTTCAGGTGACGTATCTGATCGATCCGGGATGTCGCGATATAGGAAAGACCTTCTGCATCATAGAGTTTTGCAACTTCTTTGTCTGCCGTGATCCCTTTGATGACCCCGATCATCTTTACAGAAGAATCCTGGCAGCACTGATGCAGTGCTGCCAGATTCTCTTTCAACTGACCAAGATCCAGTTCCAATACAGGATATTGAATCTTATTCATTTTCAAACCTTCCTAAGTGATGTCAGGCTGCTTTTTTCTTATACGGCTTGTTGTCCATATCCTTTAACGTCAGACCAAGGAATGCAAACAGGATCGTTGCCAGCGGCATCATCCAGTTAAAGAATGCGAACGGTGCATAGGCTGCCGTAGAAATATCGAGCGTATCCTTGATAAACACGCCGCAGGTGTTCCACGGGATGAGGGCGGAGGTAACGGTACCCGCGCCTTCCAGAGAGGCGGAAAGAACCGACGGGTGCAGTCCCATCTTACGATACTCTTCCGCATACATCCGTCCGGGAACAACGATAGCGATGTACTGCTCGGGCATGGTCGCGTTGGAAACCACGCAGGTGACCTCTGTCAGAGTGACCAGGCCTGCCGGTCCCTTTGCGAACTTCTTCAGCTCGTTCACGATGACCTCCAGCTGATGCGTTTCTTCCATGATACCACCAAACATCATCGCAATGATGGTCATGGAAACGGAGAACATCATACCCATGATACCACCGCTCTCCAGCAGTCTTGTCATCGTATACTGCGTATCTTCGGAAGTCGTGGCCGCAAGGATCTCCAGCAGTTCGTCCGAGAAGCTGTAGCCGTCGATACCGAACTGGAACAGAGAACCGAGGTTGCAGTCAGGCTGGAAGATCAGGCCGAGGATCGCGCCGCAGATGATGCCCAGCGTGATGCCCGGAATGGCAGGGATCTTTAAGGCAACCGCTACGATAACAACGAGCGGCGGCAGAAGCAGCAGCGGGTTGATGGTAAAGATACCGCCCTGCGCAGCGTTCAGCGCATTCGAGAACTCTTCCACGCGGGAAAGGTCCGCAGAACCGCCGTGATACTGCATGGCGCCGAGTGCCCCGAAGATGATCAGCGTGATGATATACACCGTCGCCGTCGGAAGCATCATCGCCTTGACGTGCGTCATAACGTCGGTTCCGGCCATCGCGGGTGCCAGGTTCGTGGTATCGGACAGCGGGCTCATCTTATCTCCGAAATAGGCGCCGGAGATGATGGCGCCGGCCGTCATGGCGGGATTCATGCCAAGGCCGAATCCGATTCCCATAAAGGCAACACCCATGGTTCCCATCGTTCCCCAGGAGGTACCCGTTGCAAGAGATGTAATGGAGCAGATCAGAACGACCGCCACAAAGAAGATCGACGGTTTTAAGATCTTCAGTCCGTAGTAAACCATGGAGGGAACAACACCGGCATCGATCCAGACGCCGATCAGGATACCGACGATGATCAGGATTATGACGGACTGCAGCGCCTTGTAGATGCCGTCCATCATGGACTTTTCAATCGTTTCCCATTTGTACCCGAGCCGCAAAGCCATCAGAGCGGCCGCGATAACACCGACAAACATCGGTACATGCGGATCGACACCGAATACGATGATGCCGACCGCCAGGACAGCGACCAGGACGCCAAGTGTCACCAGTGCCTCCCACAACTGTGGCATACGTCCTTCTTTTCCTTTGATTTCTTCGCTCATACTTTTCCCCCTTTTAAAATGATAACTGTGCCTTTTGGTTGCTTATTCATCATAACCGCATTCCGTCAGCGCCTTGTCGACCGCGTCGCATACAATGTCGATTTCAGCCTTGTCAGCAATGAGCGGCGGAATAAAACGAAGAACGGTTACTGCGGTACAGTTGATCAGAATACCCTGTTCGAAAAGTTTATCCACGACATCGTGTCCGTCTTTCTTTAAGACCATGCCGTTGATCATGCCCAGACCGCGGACACATTCCACACCGGAGTGTCTGCCTGCGATCTCATTCAGGCGTTCTCTGAAGTACTCTCCCATTTCTCTGCAGTGCTCCAAAAGTCCCCCGTTGATCATGGTGTCAAGCGTGGCAAGCGCTACGGAAGTCACGAGCGGGTTGCCGGCATAGGTGGAACCATGCGTTCCGGGTGTAAAGGTCATAGAGCACTCACCTCTGGTGCAGATGCCGCCGATCGGCACACCGCTTCCCAGTTCCTTTGCCATACTGATGGCATCCGGCTCT
>JAGAHC010000045.1 GCA_017627275.1 Lachnospiraceae bacterium | reverse complement strand
TCTAGTATTGAGCCTTCTTAGTATAGACAGGGGAAAAGGAGTTGTCAAATGATTTGTGAATGCCACTCCTGCAGCGATAGCACAGAGCTTTTTCCGTCTCCTTCCGTGACATTCTGCATCTGTTTTATTCCGTCGATCGCGGCAAGGGCCGCCTCCATGGTGGACAGGTAGCTGACCTTGGAGCGGATGGCCGCTTTTCTTAAGAAACGCCCTTCATGCTGGCCGTTCGACCAGGTCGGCGTATTCACCACCAGCTGGACCTGCTTCTCCGAGATCAGATCCACCGTGTTCGGATGGCTTTCATGCGCCTTGTTGACCCGCTCCACCGGAAGGCCTTCCTTCTCAATGATGTCGCAGGTTGCGCCGGTCGCCAGCAGTTCATAGCCAATCGAAAGGAATTCCTTTGCCAGCTGCACGGCCGAGTGCTTGTCTTCTTCGTTTAAGGAAAGAAGGACCTTTCCCTTCTTTGCAAGCGGCTGCGATGCCGCGAGCTTCGATCCGTAAAACGCTTCTCCCGGGGTCTTTGCGATCGAAAGAACTTCTCCTGTGGAGCGCATTTCCGGACCGAGGACCGGATCGACTTCCGGGAACATGTTGAACGGGAATACCGCCTGCTTTACCCCGTAATACGGGATCTTTCTGTGTGTCAGAGAAGCGACCGGCGAAGGATTGCCCGTGATCTCCGACGTAATGATCTCCGTCGCCAAAGGCACCATGCGGATGTCGCAGACCTTGGATACGAGCGGCACCGTTCTGGACGCGCGCGGGTTGGCTTCCAGCACAAAGACCCTGCCGTCCTCAATCGCGTACTGCATGTTCATCAGGCCCACCACATGCATCTTGGCGGCGATCTTCTTCGTATAGTCCTCGATGGTCTTCAGATTCTCTTCCGAAATATGTGCCGACGGCACGATGCAGGCGCTGTCGCCCGAATGGATCCCCGCCCGCTCGATGTGCTCCATGACCGCGGGAACAAAGACCTGTTCGCCGTCGCTCACCGCGTCCGCTTCACACTCCAGCGCGTTGTGCAGGAAGCGGTCGATCAGGATCGGCCTGTCCGGTGTGACCCCGATGGCTGCCGCCATGTATTCCCGAAGGCTTTCTTCATCGTGGACGATCTCCATGCCCCGTCCGCCCAGGACGTAGGAAGGACGCACCATGACCGGGTATCCGATCCCGTCCGCCACCTGAATCGCCTCTTCCACCGTGACCGCCATGCCCGATTCCGGCATGGGGATGTCCAGCTCGTCCATCATCTTCCGGAACCGGTCTCTGTCTTCGGCCAGGTCGATGACTTCCGGCGTGGTACCGAGGATCCGCACGCCTTCTTTCTTTAACTTCGCAGCCAGATTTAAAGGCGTCTGTCCGCCGAACTGCGCAATCACGCCGAGCGGCTTTTCCTTCCGGTAGATGGACAGAACGTCTTCCAGCGTAAGCGGTTCAAAATAAAGCTTGTCCGATGTATCGTAGTCCGTCGATACCGTCTCCGGATTACAGTTGACGATGATGGTCTCAAATCCCAGTTTCTTTAAGGACATGGCCGCATGCACGCAGCAGTAATCAAACTCGATCCCCTGGCCGATCCGGTTGGGCCCGCCGCCCAGGATCATGATCTTTTTCTTGTCGGTGTGCACGGGATTATGGTCTTCTCCGTGATAGGTGGAGTAATAGTAGGCATTGTTCGTCGTCCCGCTGACGTGGACGGCATCCCACCGTTCGGTAAGGCCGATCTCTTCTCTCCGGTTGCGGATGGCGTCCTGTTTGACCTGCAGGATCCTGCTCAGATAAAAGTCCGAGAACCCGTCCTGTTTTGCCTGAATCAGCGCTTCGTCGTCCGGGACGCTGCCCCGGTAGTCTTCCACGAGCCGGTTTTCCTCTTCCACCAGTTCCTGCATCTGGTTTAAGAACCATTCCTTGATCCCGGTCAGTTCGTGCAGTTCTTCCACCGAAACGCCTTTCCGCAGCGCTTCGTACAGGAGGAAGTGTCTTTCCGAAGACGATTCCGCGATCATGGCCTTCAATTCTTCCACGGTCTTCGTATCAAAGTCTTTGACGTGTCCCAGGCCGTAACGATCCTTTTCCAGGGAACGGATGGCCTTCTGAAATGCCTCCTTGTAGGTCTTGCCGATGCTCATGACTTCGCCGACCGCGCGCATCTGCGTGCCGAGCTTATCCTGCACGCCCTTGAACTTTTCAAAGGCCCAGCGCGCAAATTTAATGACAACGTAATCTCCGTCCGGTCTGTACTGATCAAGCGTCCCGTACTTGCCGCAGGAGATCTCGGACAGGGTCAGCCCGCAGGCCAGCTTCGCGGAGATCAGCGCAATCGGGAAGCCGGTCGCCTTCGATGCCAGGGCCGAAGATCTCGATGTTCTCGGATTGATCTCGATGACCACGATCCTGTCGGATACCGGATCATGCGCAAACTGGACGTTGGTCCCGCCGATGACGCCGATGTGTTCGACAATGGCGTAGGCCTGTTCTTCCAGGCGTTTCTGCACTTCTTCGGAGATCGTCAGCATCGGTGCCGTACAGAAGGAGTCGCCCGTATGCACGCCGATCGGGTCAACGTTCTCGATGAAGCAGACCGTGATCATTTTGCCGGTCTTATCCCGCACGATCTCCAGTTCCAGTTCTTCCCATCCGAGTATGGATTCTTCCACCAGAACCTGGTGCACGAGCGACGCTTCCAGTCCTCTTTCGCAGATCGTCTTTAACTCTTCCGGCGTCGAGACAAGGCCGCCGCCTGTGCCGCCCATCGTATAGGCCGGCCGTAAAACAACAGGATAGCCGAGGGTGTCTGCAATCTGCAGCGCTTCTTCGACCGTATACGCCACCTCGCTCTTTGCCATCTCGATCCCGAGCGCATTCATCGTTTTCTTGAACTCGATCCGGTCCTCTCCACGTTCGATGGAATCCGCCTGCACGCCGATGACTTCCACCCCGTATTTGTCCAGGACCCCTTCTTTATAGAGCTCCGCGCATAAATTAAGACCGGACTGCCCTCCCAAATTCGGTAAAAGCGCATCCGGTCTTTCTTTTGCGATGATCTTCTCGAGTGAATCAACGGTAAGCGGTTCTATATATGTCTGATCCGCCATCTCCGGGTCGGTCATAATGGTGGCGGGATTGGAATTGACAAGAACGATTTCATATCCCAGGCTCCGAAGCGCCTTGCACGCCTGTGTCCCCGAATAGTCAAACTCACAGGCCTGTCCGATGACAATGGGGCCCGATCCGATGATCAGAATCTTGTGAATATCCAGTCTCTTCGCCATAGATGTGTCCTTTCTGTATATAATCAACAATATCGGCTCTATTTATGAATATTTATGCTAAAAAGACAAGCTTCAAAAAAACATTGTTTACACTATATATCTTGTTACCGCGCATGTCAAACACATTTTATGGATATTTTTGGAAAAACCCCCGAATTTATAAATATTTATACTATTTGTCCAAGAATCGATTGTATCCTCCCCGAATTCTGTTAAAAATGTCTAGGGAGCCTCCCGGTTGTCCTGCAAAAAAAAGGGGACAGGCCTTTGCCTGTCCCCTTTGTGTTATGGCGTATTGTTGCTGCAGATCAGTTGCCGAAGATCTTGGTGATGTTCTCCAGGCTCTTCTGCAGGTTCTGGATCGAATCGTTGACGCTGTTGATATCGATGCTGTCGCTGGTGTTCTTAACGGTCTGATCGACGTTGTTCACTGTCTCCTGTACGCTCTTTCCGACGGAATCCACTGTTTCGCCGAGGCCGCCCGCTACGGTGTTGACTTCGTTGGCAACCGCTTCCAGTTCCTTGATGGCGCTGTTCAGTGCGTCTACGTCAAAGCTGTTGACGTTCTCAACGGCCTTGTTGGCGCTCTGTACGGTAGCGTCCGCATTCTTGATCGTGGAGCCGACATCGCCCATGATGCTGTCAAGCTGCTTGGTGGTGGAGCCGACATCGCTCACAATGCCGTCCAGCTGCTTCGTGGTATTGCCGACATCGGATACGATGCTGTCGAACTGGCCTGTTGCGTTCTTGACATCGCCCATGATCTCATCCAGGTGGGATGTGGTCTTCGAGATGTCTTCCATCATGACGTTCATCTGGGAAGAAATGCCGTAGACTTCATCCAGCACGTTGTTTAATTTATCAAAATCAATAGCGGCCACGGACTGCATGGTCTTATTGATGTTATTGGCATTATCTACTACTACATTGTTAACGGTATCCACTGCTGCCGTTGCGGATGTGACGGCGCTCGTCACCTCATCCACCGCACCGCTGATGCCTTCAACCTGTGTGGAAACGCTGCGCAGCATGCCGCCGACTTCGGTAAAGGTGTCATCTACGCCGGTTCCGACGTTCGACACAACACCGTTGAGTTCCTCGACGGTACCGTTTGCAGAAGCAACCAGTGTGTTCACCTCATTCACGGCATTGGCAACACCGGCCATCGTGCCGTCCAGATTCTTCATCATGCGCATGGCACTGGGCATCATGGCTGCGAACACGCCTACGAATAACAGCAGAATTAAAAGGCTGACAATGGAAGTTAATCTCGCGGCGCTGGAATTCTTGCGTTCCGCTTCTGCGATCTTCTCAAGTGCAGTCGTGACTTCTTCAAGTTTTCTGGTTAATGCTGCGTTATCCATAACTCCTCCTTCTGCTGTGAAACCGGCCGACTGTTTCGCTGAAATCTCTTCAACGATACGAGCAGCTTCATTTCTGACTTCTTCGTTGTTCATTTCGTTAATACTCATGAATTTTTCCCCCTATTTCCTAATCTATGTGAGTCTATGTGAACGGTATTTCCTGTGGCCTGCGGAGATCCTATCTTGCGAAGGTTAGAATCTCCCACCATGAACAGAAAACCGTAAAGCAGAATATACACATTTATTTTATCGTAATTTTATAAATGAAAAAACTAGAAAATCCGGAACTTTATGAATTATTTTTTTAATCTTGTGGCAGGCACTTTTCTCTCCTCCATATGATGTGGTTGACAAATCGGGAAACTGTTGTTCTGCAAAAAAAGCCAGGCTCCGCGTTTTCGTTTTCGGAAGCTGACTGTTATAATGAAGGCAGAAAAGGAGGTCATCAACATGAAGTGCTGTGGTATAGAAGTCCCCGTTCGGACGCTCCCGAAACTGGATCCCTCTTTCACTCCCTTCTATCTGTTTCAGAAAGCCTTTCTGCAGTCAGCAGGAACTGCGCACCCCGTCGGCATCGCCATAGAACGGGCAGACGGCCTGACAAGCGTGATGCAGACCTATATTCACGGCACGAAAGAACAGTATGCCGCCGACTGCTACTATATCGACAGACTGGTGAAGATCGCATTGTGGATGAAGGGCGGTTTTCGCATCTATGTCTCTGACAGTCACGAGATGTACGAATACCTGCATAAGACCTACGCCAAAGACGGCGCAAGATCGTTTGATTACCATTTTATGGGGGAAATCTACGAGCATCCCTTTGAAGTTCTGTGGACGGAGCATCTGCCGGAAGAAAAAAACGATCCGCAGAAACAGGGCGGACATACGGACGGCTGCCGCATCGGCTTTGATGCCGGCGGAAGCGACCGGAAGGTCTCTGCCGTGATCGACGGAGAAAGCG
This sequence comes from Lachnospiraceae bacterium, assembly GCA_017627275.1. Classification (GTDB taxonomy): domain Bacteria; phylum Bacillota; class Clostridia; order Lachnospirales; family Lachnospiraceae; genus CAG-791. Next base: position 38,161 of record JAGAHC010000045.1, on the reverse strand, counting down.
TCTTCGATGAAGAAGTCGTCTGGTTCCCCAAAACGAACGAGGATCCGGACTATCATTACGACGGCATCGTTTCCGCCCTGAAGGCTGCCGCCGCGCATCTTCCGCGCGTGGATGCCGTCGGTGTGTCTTCTGCCGGCATCTACATCCATAACCGCACGATGCGGGCTTCCTTATTTAATAAAGTCCCCGCCGATCTGTTTGAAGAAAAGGTCAAAGACATTTATATCCGGGCCATTACGGATACCTTCGGGGATATTCCCTTTGCGGTCGCCAACGACGGCGACGTATCCGCTCTCGCGGGAAAGCTGAGCCTCAACGAGAACAGCGTGCTCGGCATCGCCATGGGGACCAGCGAAGCGGCCGGTTTTGTCGATGAGAACGGCTGCATCACCGGATGGCTCAATGAGCTTGCCTTTGTGCCCATCGACTGCTCTCCTTCTGCCATGGAGGACGAATGGAGCACAGACATCGGCTGCGGCGTCAAATACTTTTCGCAGGATGCCGTGATCAAGCTGGCAAAGCCGGCCGGGATCGAACTGGAGGAAGCACTCTCTCCCGCCGAAAAACTGAAGATCGTACAGCAGAAAATGGAAGACGGAGATCCCAAAGCCCGTGATATCTACGAATCGATCGGCGTGTATCTCGGTCATACGCTTGCCTTTTATTATGACCTCTACAAAATGCGCCATGTGCTGCTGCTCGGCCGTGTTATGAGCGGCAAGGGGGGCGATCTGATCCTGAAGACCTGCCGGGAGGTCCTTGCGGGCGACTATCCTGCATTAAAAGACTGCTTTATCCCTTCCCTTCCGGACGAACGGTTCCGCAGGGTCGGACAGTCCGCAACGGCTGCCTCACTCCCCGCGCTCAGAAAGGAGTCCTGATGATTATTCAAAACGCAAAACTGTTTCTGGACGGTTCCTTTCACGAAGGCAATATCGAATTCCGTCGAACCATCGAAAGGATCTCTCCCGTCCGCAGCGAAGAAGGCGCCCTGGATGCAGGCGGCGCCTACCTGATCCCGGGGCTGATCGATATTCACACCCATGCCGCCGTCGGGGAAGACGCCAGTGACGCAAACGCGGACGGCATTTTGAAAATGGGACCTTACTACGCCGCAGAAGGCGTCACAAGCTTTTGTCCGACGACCATGACGCTGCCGGAAGATGCCCTGACAGAGGCCGTCCGGGCGATCGCATCGTATCAGCGTCCGAAGAACGGCGCGAAGATCGCGGGCATCCATCTGGAAGGACCCTTTATCAATCCGTCAAAGTGCGGCGCCCAGAATCCGGACTATATCGCAGCGCCGGATATCCGGATGTTTGATCGCCTCATGGATGCGTCGGAAGGCCTTGTCCTTGAGATCACCGTTGCCCCCGAAATGGAAGGCGCCATGGAGTTTATTAAAGAAGCTTCCAGGTCCGTCTCTGTTTCTGTCGGACATACGACGGCGGATTACGAGACAGCCCTGCGTGCTTTTGATGCCGGCGCAAACAAGGTCACCCACCTGTTTAACGCCATGCCCTCTCTTCTGCACCGGGCCCCGGGCGTGATCGCGGCGGCGTATGAAAGTCATGTCTTTGCGGAGCTCATACCGGACGGCTGTCACGTACACCCTTCGATGATGCGGCTTTCCTATGATCTGTTTCGCGAGAAGCTGGTTTTGATCTCGGATTCTTTGCGCTGTGCGGGAATGCCGGACGGGGAATATGAACTGAGCGGCCAGATTGTCACCATGAAGGATGGCCTTGCGACCCTGAAGGGAACCGATACCATCGCCGGCAGTTCCATTCATCTGATGGAGGGAGTGCGGCGCGCCGTTTCCTTCGGTCTGCCGCTTGAGAAAATGATTTATGCGGCGACGTATGCCGCCGCCGCATCGATTCATAAAGAAGATACGATTGGATCTATCGAAGTCGGGAAATGTGCCGACCTGGTCCTTCTGGATTCTGACCTGAAGGTCCTTGGTGTCTTTATCGACGGAGAAAGGATCTGAATTCAGTCCGCGATCTTTTCTTCCGTATCCTTGTCGAAGATGTGGATCTTATCGATATTGAAGGCCACGCGGATCTCGCTCCCCGGCCTGCTCTTTGTTCCGGGTGCCACTCTGGCCGTCACCGGTTTTCCGGCAATGTCAAAATACAGGAAGACTTCGGCGCCGAGCAGTTCATAGACCTTCACCGTGGAGGTAAAGACTGCTTCCGACGTACTGACTGCCTGTTCCGCGTCATCGATGTCTTCCGGACGGATCCCGAAGACAACGGTCTTGTTTTCATAGCCGCCCTCTCTTAATGCTCTGCTCTTTTCTTCCGGCATCGGGATGTCGACGCCTGCATAGCGAAGGAAGACCCTGTCCTCTTTGACAATGACTTCGCCTTCCATGAAGTTCATCTGCGGGCTGCCCATGAAGCCGGCGACAAAGAGATTGGCCGGTTTATCGTACAGATTCTGCGGCGTATCGACCTGCTGCACGATGCCGTCCTTCATCACGACGATGCGGGTGCCCAGCGTCATGGCTTCCGTCTGGTCATGCGTGACATAGATGATGGTCGTGCCGAGCCTCTGGTGAAGGGCCGCGATCTCCGCGCGCATCTGGACACGGAGCTTTGCGTCCAGGTTGGACAGCGGCTCATCCATAAGGAATACCTTCGGATTCCGGACAATGGCCCGTCCCATCGCCACACGCTGTCTCTGACCGCCCGATAAGGCTTTGGGCTTTCTGTCCAGGAGGTTTTCGAGATCCAGGATCCTGGCAGCCGCCTTTACCTTCTCATCGATCTCCTCCTTGGAGACCTTGCGCATCTTGAGGCCGAAGGCCATGTTTTCATAAACGCTCATATGCGGATACAGCGCATAGTTCTGGAAAACCATGGCGATGTCCCGGTCCTTGGGCTCGACGTCATTCATGATCTTGCCGTCGATCTCGAGCGTCCCCTCGGTAATCTCCTCCAGACCGGCGATCATCCGCAGGGTAGTGGACTTTCCGCAGCCGGAAGGTCCGACAAAAATGATAAACTCCTTGTCTTCCACTTCCAGGTTGAAATCTTTCACGGCTTTCACGCCGTTCGGATAGGTTTTTCCGATTCCTTTTAATGATAAACTAGCCACTTTGAAAGACCTCCGTATCGATAATGATATAGTGTATCACACTTCCTGTCCGAAATAATACAATCGGGAATCTTTTGTTTAAATTGAACTTCCCGTGACGGTATATTAAAATAGTTATAAATCAAATCTCACTATCAAAAGGAGGGTAGTATGAAAAAGTTTATAGCACTTTTACTGTCGGCCGTGATGATGGTTTCTCTCGCAGCCTGTGCATCTTCTGCTCCTGCTCCGGCAGCCAGCGAAGAAGCTCCCGCTGAAGAAGCCGCTTCTGAAGAAGAGGCTCCCGCGGAAGAAGCATCTGCCGAAGAGGCTGCGGAAGCATCGGGCGATGAGATCACTCTGGATGTCATCATCTGCCAGTACGGCCCCAACACCAATGAGTGGTTCCTCGGAAGCGGCATGGACGGCACGAATTTCGTCGACAAGTTCGAATCCGAGAATCCGGGCGTGAAACTCAACCTCGAAGTCGTTTCCTGGAATGATGTCTACACGGTCGTGGATACCAGGATCGCTAACAACAACGCACCGGACATCCTGAACATCGACGTGTTTGCAAACTATGCAAACGACGGTCTTCTGATGCCGGTCTCCGAATACTGCCCGGAAGATCTTTACAATGATTTCTTCCCGTCCTTCATCGAACAGTCCGTGATCGACGACACCGTATGGGCAGTGCCGGATCTTGCCAGCGCCCGCGCGATGTTCTACAACGTCGACATGCTGGAAGAAGTCGGTGTGGAAGTTCCCACCACCTGGGCGGAACTCGAAGATGTTTCCCAGGCGATCATCGACTACTATGACGGCGAAGTCTATCCGTGGGGCATCGATATGACGACCGACGAAGGCCAGGCGGCATTTGCCTACTACACCTGGGGCAACGGCGGCGGCTTTGTCGACGAAAATGGTGACTGGGCTGTGAATACTCCCGAAAACGTGGAAGGCATCGAGTTCGCACTCGGCCTCATCGAAAAAGGATTCACCAACCCGAATCCCGCCACCGAGACACGCTATGACTTACAGGATATGTTTGCTGCCGGCAAGATGGCCATGCTGATCGCTCCGAACCAGTTGCCCACCTATGTAGCCGACAAGGGCGGTGACATCAATATGGCCACTGCCGCTATCCCGGCAAACGAAGGCAAGACCGGTTCTTCCGTTGGTGTTATGGACCGCGTCATGGCATTCAAAGACGATTCCGCTCCGGATCAGGAAGCCAGAAACGAAGCCATCGGCAAGTTCCTGAAGTTCTTCTATGATCCCGAGAACTATGTCGGCTGGGTCAGCATGGAAGGCTTCCTTCCTGCAGTGAACTCCGCCGTTGAAGCGCTTGTTGCTTCCGATCCTTCCTTCGAAGCATGGCTCGACGTTCTTGCTTCCTGCAAGTTCTATCCTGCCGCCAAGGCAGAATGGGATCAGGTGAAGCAGGGTGTCATCGCTGCCGAACAGGAAGCCCTGACCGGCGCTGACATTCAGGCTGAGCTGGATAAGTTACAGGAAGAATTAACACAGTAATTTCATTTTTCAACAGATAAAGGGGGCGGGCTAAGCCCCGTCTCCTTTTTTAAAGGATTGTCATTGTGAATCGAACTAAGTGGGAACCCTATGTCTGGCTTTTGCCCAGCATTATACTGGTCGCTGTATTTGTCATCTTTCCGATCCTTATCGTTTTCCGCCTTTCCTTCAGCGAGATTTCCAAATCCGGCGTCATCGGCGGCTTCATCGGCTTTCAGAACTATGTCGACGCCATAAACCTTCCTGCCTTTACGACCGTTATGAAAAACACCTTCTGGTGGGTCGTCTCCGTTGTCGGTCTCTCCACCGTCATCGGCTTTATCATTGCGCTGGTATTGAACCAGGCGTTTCCGGGCCGCAAGATCGCCCGTTCCATCCTGATCCTTCCGTGGGCGACTTCCCTCGTCATCCAGGCTTCCGTTTGGAACTACATCATCAAGTACGAATACGGAAATCTGAACAACATCCTTTTGAATCTCGGCATCATCTCCCGCGCCATCAACTGGCGCTCGAGTTATCAGATAGAATTTGTCTGGGAATGCTTTGTCGGTATTTTTGTCACCATTCCCTTCGTTACCTTCTGCGTCCTTTCGGGGCTCCAGTCGATCGATCCGTCGCTGTATGAGGCGGCTACCGTCGACGGCGCGGGCTTCTGGAGCAAGTTAAAGAACGTGACGCTTCCCCTCGTCAAACCGTCCCTGACCGTCAGTACGGTCCTTAATATCATCTATGTTTTCAATTCCTTCCCGATCGTCTATACGATGACCAAGGGGGCACCCGCCAACAAGACGGATACCATGATCACCTATTTGTACATGCTGAGCTTTTACGAGCGCAAGAAGGGGCCTGCCACGGCGCTGTCCGTGATCGGTTTCCTGATCCTGTGCGTCTGTGCGAGCGTCTATATGATCGGGGTCATGCGTAATGAGGAGGCAGCCTGATATGACCGGAGAATTTCGCAGGCAAAACAAGATCGCGCTCTTCCTCATGATGATCGGGCTCATCCTGTCCCTGATCATCATGCTGCTTCCGCTCTACACCTTCCGGGCGGGCGTGTTTACCAAAAAATCCTCCAACACGTTCTATGGAGATGAGAAATACCTGGCAGCGCGTGCCGAAGTGGAAGAAGCCGCCAGGGAGTTTGAAAGCAGCGGCTTCCCCGTCACGATCACGGAAGACGCGCTCGAGCGCACCAATTCCAAGGGAGAGACCACCTCTCTTTATACCTTTACCATCGAGCAGACCTTCGGACGAAACCTCTTTGCCTTCCTCCGCTCTCCCCTCGCGTCGGGACATGTCTTCCGCTTCCTGCTGTGTACTGCGGTCCTCACGCTCCTGTTCGCACTGCTCGGACTTGCGGGGAGCATCGACACGCACCCGAAGTACCTTCCGAAGGGGAAGGCCTTCTTCCGGAGCGCTTCCGTCATCAGCGGCGTGCTTTCTCTCCTGTCTGTCCCCGTGTTTGTCATGCTCAACAACTATACCTTCTCCAGGAAGCTCTCCCTCTACCGGGATGAACTGATTGAAGACGGGAAGGAAGCCTTTTACACAAAACTCGATTCCTTCCTGTTTAACGGGACTGCGGGCGACCAGTTCGAAAGCATGGTCTCCAAGCTGGAGATCCACCGCTCAGGACTCTTGTGGCTCCTTCTTCCGGCGCTTCTCATTATGCTGGTTGCCGCCGTCGAGATCAGACACGGCGCCGTGAAAAACACGCTCCTTCGGATGGCGATGTACGTCTTCATCGTCATCGTCAGCGTGATCACCGTCTATCCGTATTTTGTCATGCTGATCACGGGCCTGCGTTCCAATGCCGAGACCCTCGACATGTATTTCCTGCACATCCTGCCCACGGAATGGATGTTCAGCAACCTGGCCGATATCCTGCACCGCGGCGTCGCGAGATACCTCCTGAATTCCCTCATGGTAGCGGGCGGTGCGACGCTGATCGCCATGCTCTGCGGCGTTCCCGCCGCGTATGCTCTGGCGCGCATGAATTTTAAAGGCAAGAAGGTCTTCTTAGGCTTTGTCATCGTCAGTCAGATGTTCTCGCCCGTCGTTTTACTGATCGGCATCTCCCAGCTGATGAATACGCTGCACCTCAACAACACCATCGTGGGGCTCATGCTGATCAACGCCGCCTTCAACCAGGCCTTTGCCATCTGGCTCCTGCGCGGCACCTTTATTTCGATCTCGCCGGAAATGGAAGAAGCCGCCCTCATCGACGGCTGCGGTACGGTACGCGCCCTGACCAAGGTCCTTATCCCCATGGCGGCGCCGGGCATCGTCACCGCCCTGATCTTTGTCTTTATCAACGCATGGAATGAATATACGATCTCTACCGTTTTGATCTCGACCGCCTCCAAACGGCCGATCACCGTGGGGATCACGCAGTTTTCCTCTTTCAACATGATCGAGTGGCAGTACCTCTTTGCCGCTTCGCTCCTCGCCACGATCCCCGTCGTCATTCTGTTTATGTCCATTGAGAAGCATTTGACCGCCGGGCTCACTTCCGGCGGTGTGAAGGGATAAGATTTCTACGTCGCGATCCTGATCGTTTTAACGGGGCATCTGCTTTACGCAAATGCCCCGTTTATTGTTTACAGATAGGTCTCTATGATCCGCATCATGTCGTCCCACTTCTTCTCCATGTCCAGGACCAGTTTGAACTGTGTCCTTGCCCGGTCCAGATTGTGCTCTTCTCTGCTGGTGGCATAGTAGTGGTCCCCGTCAAGGTAGTCTGTGAGAAAGCGGACGCCGTTTTCCAACGTCATGATCTTCGCACCCAGCGGGAGCGAGCGGATCTCTTCCTTGGTCAGCTCGCCGCAGGAAGAAAGGAATCCTTTCAGATACGATCCGTAGAGATTCAGATCCATCTCCACTTTGGAAAGATCCTTTTCATCCTCCGCCGCGGTCGACGCGCCGAAACGGATGGAATCGCCCACATCATAGGCGACCAGCCCCGGCATCACCGTATCCAGATCGATGATGCAGAGCGCCTTTCCCGTTTCCTCATCCAACATGACGTTGTTGAGTTTCGTGTCGTTGTGGGTGACGCGAAGCGGCAGGACGCCGTGATCCAGAAGTTCCTGCAGCCTTCCGCCTTCCTCTTCTCTCTGCAGCGCAAAGTCGATCTCCTCCCGGACGGCGGCAGCCCTTCCCACCACATCTTTTTCGATTGCTTCCTTCAGCTGCCGGTACCGGTTCGGCGTATTGTGAAACATCGGGATCGTCTCGTGCAGCGTATGTGCCGGAAAGTCCTTGAGTTGTCTCTGAAAGTGCCCGAAGGCCACCGCGCTTTCGTAAAAGTCCTGTTCATTTCTGGCCGCCTGCAGGCAGATGCTGCCTTCTATGAATTCATAGCAGCGCCAGTATTCTCCGTTCTCGTCCAGCCAGCAGACGCCCCCGTCCGTGGTCGAAACAAGATGAAGGCTCTCACGCCTGTCCTTGGCCTGACCGTCCAGAAATTCCGTAACAGCCTGTACATTCTCCATCAGGCCCGGAATGTCATGAAAGGCCCTCCTGCTTAACTGCTGCAGGATGTATCTTTTCCCCTGATCTGATTCGACCAGATACGTCCGGTTGATATGCCCGTGACCGTATGGCTCGCAGGAGACGGGATTCCCATCCAATTGAAATCTGAATACTGCGTTCTCCATGATCCTCCTCTGTATCATCCCTGCTGTGAAAACCGATAGATCGTTGTATGTGTAAACTTCTCTCCGGCCCTGTAAAGCGCATTCGGGAAGAGATCCTTATGCGGAGAATCCGGGAAGTATCCGGTTTCCAGACAGAAGGAACTTCTTCTGCCGTAAGGGGCGTTTCCCTTGGTTCTTTCTTTCACGTCAAGGAAGTTTGCGGTGTAGAACACGATAGCCGGGCAGTCTGTCAGGACCTCCATCACGATCCCGCTCCTTTCTGACCGGGCTCTCGCTATGGGAGTGTGCAGATCGGAATTCAGCGCGTAGCAGTGGTCATAGCCCTGCGCGTTCCGGATCAGCGTATCATCCGCATCGATCCGCTCGACGATCTCGTGTTCTCTCGTAAAATCAAGCGGCGTCCCGTCTACCGGCTGCAGATCTCCCGTCGGGATATTCTCCGCATCGGCCTGTGCGTACCGCAAAGACTGAAGGAGCAGTCTGTGATCTGCGATGTCTCCTGCCGCGTGTCCGTTCAGATTGAAGTAACTGTGATTGGTCAGATTAAAGAACGTATCCTGATCGGCTTGCGCCTCGTACGAGATCTGCAGGGCATTCCCCTGTATCACGGAATACGTGACCGTGATCTTCGCGCTTCCGGGCATCCCCTGATCGAGATGCGGACTGAAAAGAGAATAGGTGACAGAAGACGGTGTCACGTCCTCCTTTGTCCAACGTCTTTCGTGGTAAAAGTCTCTGCCGCCGTGCAGCGTATTATTGTTCTCATTAGCTGTCAGCGGGTAATGGATCCCGTCGATCTCCACGTCTGCCCCGGCGATCCTGCCGGCGTAACGCCCGACCACGGCGCCTAAGACCGGCGGATTATGAAGATAATCCTCCGGGTGTTCATATCCCTGGACCACATCCACTTCGTTTCCGTGTTTATCCGGGACAAAGATGCTGCGGATCGCCGCACCGTTCTCTGTCGTCAGGACATGGAGGAAGTTTCCTTCCCCCTGTCCTGTCAGTTCCGTAAAATTCTGCATATCTGTCTCCTCGGACCGTACTGCCTCATTTTTACCAGCATACAGTTTCCACCAATTTGACAGTATATAACAAAGTGGCCCGGAAGTATATCTTTACACCAGGGAAAGCGCCTGCTCAAGATCCGCGATCAGGTCGTCCGCGTCCTCAATACCGATCGAAAGCCTGACCTGTCCGTCAAAGATCTCGGACGCGTATTTTTGAAAAAGTTATGTTTCTTCTTCCCGTTCAGGGAAGATCTTCCCGGTTGATGGGGAAGGACATGCACCGCGGACCCCCGCGGCCTCTCGAGATCTCCGAGCCCGCAATCGGCAGGACTTCGATCCCTTCTTTGGAAAGCAGGTCGTTGGTCACATAGTTGCGTTCATACGTCACTACTTTCCCGGGCGCGATGGCCAGTGTGTTCGAGCCGTCATTCCACTGCTCTCTCTGCGCGGCCATCCTGTCGTCTCCGCCGCATTTGATCAGTTTCACGGCAGGGAGCTTTAAAGTCTTTTTCAGGATGTTGGACAGGGAATCCGTCATGGAAGAAAAGCGCACTCTCCCGCCTCTTTCCAGTGTCATCTCAAAGAGACGCAGCGGCTGTTCAATCTCCGGATGGATCGTGAATTTATCATAGTCGACCATGGTGAACACGGTATCCAGATGCATGAAGGCACGCGCCTTCGGGATATCCAGAACGATCACCTTCCGGAATCCGGAATTGGAAAGCAGGTTCTTCGCAAAGCATTCAATCGCCGCCGCCGTCGTCCGCTCGCTTAAGCCTACGGCAACGACCTTTTCGTTTAAGACCAGGACGTCTCCGCCCTCGATCGAATATGCATCATCGTAGTGGTACCACTCTTCCTCTCCGCCGGTCCTGAAATCCGGGCTGAACCGGAAGATGTACTCCAGAAGCAGCGATTCTCTTCTTCTCGCGTGGGTGCTCATGTGATGGATGCTGATCCCCTCGCCGACACAGGCTCCCGGGTCTCTCGTGAAGTACAGGTTCGGCAGCGGCTCCAAAAAGAAGGGATCATAGGAAGAGATATAATCCGCGAAATGGTCGGACTGAAACGAAGGCATATCGCTTTTTTTCACGCCTTCGATGCACTTTTCCACCATGTCCCGCACCGGCAGATCATGCAGATAGGACAGGACCGCTTCGGCGGCCGTCTCGGAACTCACCGGGCTCTCTGCGACAAACCGCTTCAGAAAGGATTCTCTGACCCTCGCATCCTGCAGGGCCTTCGTCGCTTCATCCACGTAGTACACGACTTCCACGCCGTTTGCCCGCAGGATATCTGCAAAGCCGTCATGTTCCTTTCTCGCAACTTCCAGGTAGGGGATGTCGTCGAATAACAGCCTTGAGAAATTCTCCGGCACCAGCGCCTCGATCTCTCTTCCGATCCGATGCAGCATCACCTTGTTCAGTTTTCCGATCTCGGAGAAATTATGAATCCTGTTGATCATTTCCTGCCCTCCCCGATTAGTCTTGCCCTGTGATATGCACTTTTTTATGCAATTATATTATATTCAAATTCTGTATATTTCGCAAGGTTATCCCCTAAAAATGGACAGGATACGGCATAAAAAAAGGGCCATCTTTTCAGATGGCCCTTTTGTCCGGATCGGTGTTTACTGCTTCTCGGAGATCGCAGCCTGTGCAGCGGCCAGTCTTGCGATCGGCACGCGGAACGGTGAGCAGCTCACGTAATCCAGTCCTGCCTTGTGGCAGAATTCGACGGAGCTCGGATCGCCGCCGTGTTCGCCGCAGATGCCGAGGTGAATGTCGGGTCTGGTCTTTCTTCCCTTCTCGCAGGCCATCTTGATGAGCTGTCCGACGCCTTCCTGGTCGAGCTTCGCGAACGGATCGGATTCGTAGATCCGGTTGGTGTAGTAGTCGTCCAGGAACTTGCCGGCATCGTCTCTCGAGAAGCCGAAGGTCATCTGGGTCAGGTCGTTCGTGCCGAAGCTGAAGAACTCCGCTTCTTCCGCGATCTGGTCCGCCAGGAGCGCTGCTCTCGGGATCTCGATCATGGTGCCGACCAGGTATTTGCCGTCCCAGTTCTTTTCCTTCTTGACTTCCTCGACCGTATCAACGACCGCTTTTCTGACGAAGGAGAATTCCTTTCTCTCGCCGACGAGCGGGATCATGATCTCCGGTACGATATTCAGGCCTTCGCTTCTGGATACGTCGATCGCCGCTTCCATGATTGCGCGCGCCTGCATCTTCGCGATCTCGGGATACGTGACCGCCAGGCGGCAGCCGCGGTGACCCATCATCGGGTTGAATTCATGCAGATCGTTGCAGCGCTGTCTGACCTGTTCGTAGGTCAGGCCCATGTCTCTTGCGAGCGCTTCCATATCTTCCCTGTTGGTCGGTACGAATTCATGAAGCGGCGGATCCAGCAGACGGATGGTAACCGGTCTTTCCTTCATGACTTCGTAGATGCCCTTGAAGTCGCTCTTCTGGAACGGGATCAGTTCGTTCAGGGCCGCTTCTCTTTCTTCGACGGAGTCGGAAAGGATCATCTTGCGGATCTTCGGGATACGCTCCGGATCGAAGAACATATGCTCCGTACGGGTCAGGCCGATGCCTTCCGCGCCGAGCTCGATCGCGTTCTTCGCGTCTGCCGGGGTATCCGCATTGGTGCGGACCTTTAAGCGTCTTGCCTTGTCGGCCCATCCCATGATGCGTCCGAAGTTTCCGGAGATGTCCGCTTCTTCGGTCTCGACATCGCCGAGATAGATCTTGCCGGTGGAGCCGTCCAGGGAAATGAAGTCACCTTCCTTGACGACGATGTCGCCGACGGTGAACTGTTTATTCTTTTCATCGACCTTCATGTCGCCCCAGCCGGAAACACAGCAGGTGCCCATGCCGCGGGCCACAACGGCTGCGTGGCTGGTCATGCCGCCGCGCTGCGTCAGGATACCCTGTGCCGCATGCATGCCTTCGATGTCTTCCGGAGAAGTCTCGGCACGGACCAGGATGACACGGTTGCGGCTCTCCGCATATTTCACGGCGTCATCCGCGGTGAAGTACACACGGCCTGCTGCCGCACCCGGGGATGCCGGAAGGGCGGAACCGATCTCCTTTGCTTCCTTTAACGCCTTGGCGTTGAACTTCGGATGCAGGAGCTGATCAAGAGACTTTGCTTCGATACGAAGGACCGCTTCCTCTTCCGTAATCATGCCTTCGTCGACCAGATCGCAGGCGATGTTGATGGCCGCCTGTGCGGTACGCTTGCCGTTACGGGTCTGCAGGAAGTAGAGCTTGCCTTCTTCGATGGTGAACTCCATGTCCTGCATGTCGCGGTAATGCTTCTCCAGCTTGTTCGCGATCTCGATGAACTGCTTGTAGCACTCGGGCAGATCCTCTTCCAGCTTCGTGATCGGCTGCGGCGTGCGGATACCCGCCACGACGTCTTCGCCCTGCGCGTTGATCAGGTATTCGCCGAAGACACCCTTGGCGCCTGTCGCGGGGTTTCTCGTGAAGGCAACGCCGGTTCCCGAAGTATCGCCCATATTGCCGAAGACCATGGACTGGACGTTAACGGCAGTACCCCAGCTGTACGGGATATCGTTCATGCGGCGATAGACGTTCGCACGCGGATTGTCCCAGGAACGGAACACGGCCTTGATGGCTTCCATCAGCTGAACCTTCGGATCCTGCGGGAACTCTTCGCCCATCTTTTTGAGATATACGGATTTGTAGTTGGCGATGACTTCCTTTAAGTCCTCTGCCGTCAGTTCCGTATCATAGGTATAGCCCTTGTCTTCCTTGATGCCTTCGAGGATGTCGTCGAAAAACTTCTTGTTCATTTCCATGACGACGTCGGAGAACATCTGGATGAAACGGCGGTAAGAATCGTAGGCAAAACGAGGATTGCCGGTCTTCTTTGCAAAGCCTTCGACCGACACGTCATTTAAGCCCAGGTTCAGGATGGTATCCATCATGCCGGGCATCGATGCGCGGGCACCGGAACGAACGGAAACAAGGAGCGGATTCTCGGTATCCCCGAACTTCTTCCCCTGTTCCTTTTCCAGCCACTCCAGCGCTTCGTAGATCTGCTTCTGCGTGTCTTCGTTGATTTTCTTGCCGTCATTATAATAGTCGGTGCATGCCTCCGTAGAAATGGTGAATCCCTTCGGAATCGGCAGCCCGATGTTCGTCATTTCCGCGAGGTTAGCGCCTTTTCCGCCGAGCAGGTTTCTCATGTCGGCGTTTCCTTCGTGAAACTTGTAAACTCTCTTCTCCATTCGATTGCCTCCAATCTTTGTTAATAAAAAATCAAACCTTGGACAGTATACCACCAAGGTTTGACTTTTTCTACCAGTTTATTGGTAATTTTTCTTATTTTTAATAAGTTGGACAGGCGTCTTTGACCGCCTCTTTCCACACTGACAAAAGCGCGCAGAAGGCCTCGTCCTTTGCTCCCTTTTTCTCTTCTTCGCGAAGGCAGAGGTCCGGTCCCTTTTCTCCGATCAGATAGAGATCGGAAAGCATCTCCTTTTGCCGCTCGTCGTCATTGAGCGCCTGGATGCCGAACCACTTCTTGCGGTAATTGATGTCTTTGCCGGTCTCCCGGTAGCGGGCGGTGAGGTTACGGATCTCCCAGTAAAGGGCACATCTTCCTTCTTCCCGCAGGAGCAGTTCTTCCGGAATGCGCAGCTCCTTAAATGCTTTTTTCAGTTTGCCCGCGGGACTGATCCCGAAGAGGCTCTTCTGTCTGAGGATATACAGGATCTGAATCAGCTGCCAGAGGAAGATATCCGGCAAATTCTCCGTCTTCTTCTGCGGATGACGCAGTCTGAACAGCGTTTGTGCCGCAGAGTAAAACGCCGCATCCTGCGATGCCGCGGATCCTTCCAGGTCCCGTAAGATCTTCTGTCTGTTTTCCGGCAGGCGCTCCTCGTAATACGCGCGCCACTTTTCGTCCGGTAAGGTAAATGCATTCATCTCACCGCCATCTTAGCATATTCTTTTCCCTTGCGACAGGTTCCGTGAAAGTGTATATTAATCTGTGGCCTTTGAAACAATTCTTATAGTATAGGAGACCTTCTACATGATCCAGGCAAACAATGTCACCCTCCGCGTCGGAAAAAAAGCACTTTTTGAAGATGTGAACATCAAATTCATTCCCGGAAACTGTTACGGCATCATCGGTGCCAACGGTGCCGGGAAATCTACTTTTTTAAAGATCCTTTCCGGACAGCTGGAAACGACCTCCGGCTCGGTTTCGATGTCTCCGGATGAGCGTCTCTCCTTCCTCGAGCAGGACCAGAACAAATATGACGATCAGGTGGTCCTCGATACCGTGATCCAGGGCAACGCCAGGCTCTATGAGATCATGAAGGAGAAGGAAGTCCTCTACGCAAAGGAAGACTTCACCGATGAAGACGGCATCAAGGCGAGCGAACTGGAGACTGAGTTTGCAGGCCTGAACGGCTGGGAAGCGGAAGCCGATGCCGAATCCCTTTTAAACGGGCTCGGCGTGGAAACAGAGCTTCATTATAAGAAGATGGAGGAACTGGACGGTCCCCTGAAGGTGAAGGTCCTGCTTGCGCGGGCACTCTTCGGCTCTCCCGATGTCCTGCTGTTAGACGAGCCGACCAACCATCTGGATCTGGATGCCATCGGCTGGCTTGAGGAATTCCTGATCGAATTCGAAAACACGGTCATCGTGGTCTCCCACGACCGTTATTTCCTGAACAAGGTCTGTACCGCCATCGCGGACATCGACTACGGCAAGATCACGCTCTTTGCCGGGAACTATGACTTCTGGTACGAGTCCAGTCAGCTGATGATCCGTCAGATGAAGGAGGCCAACAAGAAGAAGGAGGAAAAGATCAAGGAACTCAAGGAGTTCATTGCCCGCTTCTCCGCCAATGCCTCCAAGTCCAAGCAGGCGACCAGCCGGAAAAAGGCTTTGGAAAAGATCGAGCTCGATGAGATCAAGCCCTCCAGCAGAAAGTACCCCTGGATCGATTTCCGCCCCGACCGCGAGATCGGGAACGAAGTCCTGACGGTGGAACACTTAAGCAAGACCATAAACGGCGAGAAGGTCTTGAATGACGTTTCCTTCGTGATGGGGCATGAAGACAAGATCGCCTTTGTCGGTTCCCAGGAGCTCGCAAAGACCACCCTCTTCGAGATCCTGATGGGCAAGATGGAGCCGGACGAAGGCCATTACAAATGGGGCGTGACGACCTCACAGGCCTACTTTGAAAAAGACAATACCAAGGAATTTGATTCTGACCTGAATATCACGGAATGGCTGACCGGCTACTCTGAAAACAAGGACGTCACCTATGTGCGCGGGTTCCTCGGCCGCATGCTGTTTGCCGGAGACGACGGCGTCAAGAAGGTGAAGGTCCTCTCCGGCGGCGAGAAGGTGCGCTGCCAGCTCTCCAAAATGATGATCAGCGGCGCCAACTGCCTGATCTTTGACGAGCCCACAAACCACCTGGACATGGAATCCATCTCCGCCTTAAACGACGGCATGATCCGCTTCAAGGGCGTGGAGCTCATTGCCTGCAGAGACCATCAGATCGTACAGACGACCGCCAACCGCATCATCGAGATCCTGCCGGACGGCCACATCATCGACAAGGTGACGACGTATGACGATTATCTGGCCGAAAACGCGGATGCCAGAAAGCGGACGGTCTATGTGTCGCAGCAGTATGACGACGTTTCCGGTGACGAAGAATAAGGGAGGCTCCATGATCGATCTGCATTCTCATACCTTTCATTCCGACGGCACGCTCTCTCCTACCGAAGTCGTGGAGATCGGCCTTCAGAAAAACCTAACGGCACTTGCCATCACCGATCACGATACGACGAGCGGGATCCCGGAGGCAGTCGACCAGGCCTTTGACACCCCTATGGAACTCATCCCGGGCGTGGAGCTCTCCACAGAATACAAGGGAATCGATCTCCATATCGTCGGTCTCTTCGTAGACTACAACGACAAGGAGTTTATCCGTCTGAACGACAGCATCGTCCGCGACCGTACCGAGCGCGCCATGCGCATGTGCAAGCGCCTCACGCAGTTCGGGATGCCTGTCGACTACGAGGAACTGATCGCCTTTTCCACCCCCGAGGGCGGACGCGCGCCGATCCTTACCAGAGGACACTTCGGCCGGTTTCTCGTCCACAAGGGATATGTGAAGACGATCAAGGAAGCCTTCGACAATTACATCGGCGAAGACGGCCCCTGCTATGAACCCTGGGACCGCATCACCCCGCAGGAGGGGATCCGCCGCATCCGCAATGCCCACGGCATGGCGATCTTTGCCCACCCCTTAAAATACGGTTTCTCCGACGAGGAACTGCGTGCCCTGATCGTGCGTCTCAAAAAGCAGGGCCTCGAGGGGATCGAGGTGTTTTACTCCACGCACTCCGAAGAAGAAACCGCCTATGTGGCGCGTCTCGCGGAGGAATACGACCTGATCCCGAGCGGCGCTTCCGACTTCCACGGATCCAATAAGCCCGACATCGAACTCGGGACCGGCCGCGGCAATCTCCATGTCGACGAATCCGTGCTGCTGAAGCTGAAGCACCACCATTTTTCCATCAGCGATTCGACCAAGGCGTTCTTCTCCGATTACGACGGGACCATCAGCACTTCCTGGAAGACCATCAGCGAGAAGACCCATCAGGCGATCCTGCGCTGGACAGAGAGCGGCAACATCTTCGTCCTCTCTTCCGGCAGACCCCTCTCCGACATCTTCCGCATCCGCAGAGAACAGCTCCCGTATAAGAACCTGTTCCTGATCGGATCGGACGGCGCCGAGATCTATGACTGTGATAACGAGATCATGCTCTCCTATGAGGGCATGCCCGTCGACGTCTGCGCCGACATCATTGCCATGGCCAAGGAGGAAGGACTCTACCTTCATGCGTATTCCCGTGACGGCATCATCGCCGAAAAGGAAACGGAAGAAAACGTGGAATACCGCAGATGGGTCCCGCTTCCCATCGAATTCATCGGCGACCAGTTTAACAAGGCGCTTCCCATCAGACCGCCGAAGATCCTCGTCATCTCTCCGGAGGGACGCGAAAAGATGATGCCGCTCCGCGAAAAGATCATGAAAAAATACGCAGGAAAACTTCTCTGCGTATTCTCGAGCGACCACTATATGGAGATCGTCTCCGCCCGCGTCGACAAGGGCAAGGGCATGCTGTGGCTTGCGCGCCACTTGGGGATCGATCCCGCCAACACCCTGGCTGCCGGCGATGCCGAAAACGACAGCTACATGATCAAAGCCGCCGGCACCGGCATCGTGATGAAGAACGGACTGGAACTCTTCCCGTCCCTGAAGGATGTGGCCGACATCATCACCGAAGAAGACAACGACCACGACGGGCTGGCGGATATCATCCTCAGCCATCTCTAAGGAACCACCATTCCTGAGGAAACTGGTCCCGGCGATATATATAGTTTCGTACAGCGGCGTCGTGTGCTCGCCGTTACTTAGACGACGTAAAAAGGGTGTAGAGGCTCAGGTAGAGAGCCATAAGGAAGTATCAACAAAAAATGGCTTCTGCCGGGTAGACGGGAAACAGAAAACTCTACACAGATGATTTATCCATTTGTGTAGCGTTTTTTCTTTGCGCCTATTTGATTTTCAGCATTTGCAGAATGCGCAGCCGTCACCGAAGGTGGCGATCTCATGGGTTTGGGGGAATGTCACCAACAAGCATTTTTGCGAGGACAGGCCAGCGGGCCGACTCGCAAAAACCGCAACCTTGTACAAGTTTGCATTGCTTGCCGGTCACCAATCGATGATTAACCAACAGATGTTACATCGTTTGATATCAAAAGCCTGACAGTTCCACATACCGCATAAACGTGTGCTATTCAATCACAGTATTATACTGTATTTACCAATATTAGATTTATGAAGCCAGATGCATTTTACTTGAGCAGGCGCATGTTAGAGTCTTTTTTTAATATCGAATTTGTAAATATCGTCCCGCTTTTGTGAAGCAATATCGATATATCTACCGATATTATATATAAACTCATCCCATTCAATCAGCGAACAATATGAATCGTAATCCCTATCGAATATGCCGGGATTTGGATTTTTCTTATACTGAGGTTTCACATTCATCATGTTTTTTCTGAACAGATTGTCAACAGTATTAACGGATACTGTTCCAGAAGATTGAACATTAACAAGCAAGTTCGCAGCCTCAGGTGTATATACTGCCACAAGACCATTTGTACGATTTCCTTCTCTACTTTCGAGGGAGTATCTGATTTCATCGTACATCCAATCGTCGTAGTCTCCCCTCCAGTTCTTTTTGTGATTAACCGCTGATGGCGTTAATAGAACGATAGTAACGCTGGATCTGCGGAGCTTTCCATATAAGTATTGCTTTATTGTAACATCTGACATTCGAGAACGATCCACATCCTCAGAATAATCAATAGTATCACTATACTTATCAAAGAGACCTGATAAGTATTCCTTATATCGGTTTCCATCACTAAAACGGAATGAAATAAAAACATTCTTTGCCATGGTAGATTCCTTACTGTGGCGCTTTGTTATTTAAAGCATCCTCTATTAACTCTTCAATGTTGTCTGAAATATCATCATAAACGTATTTGCTTGTCTGAAAATTCGAATCAAAGCAAGTTACATACTTAGACAGCCTTTCGCCATCATTGGTATATACAGAATAAAACGGATTTGCGCCCTTGTCTGTTTGATTTCCTTCTTCATCTTTTAGCTTGTGGATATAAATCCCTACAATTCCCTTGTTAAGCTCATATGCCTTTTCAATTTCGTATTTTACCCATTTGCGTGTAGAAGTGGTTTTGCCAATTAAAACGACAATACATGACCTCTTGGCCATTTGGTCATCAATCCAAGCCTTAATCTCTCTGTCACTTTTGTTTTTCACTTCTTCCCAATCATTGTCCGAAAAAGTCGATGAATCACTGACTTTACCCATATTCCTAACTTGAGAGGCTCTCCATGCGTCCTTACCATATTCAAAACTGAAAAACACTTGTCGTTTTGCCATTATTCTTTCCTCCTTAGTTTTGCTGCTTTTTCACAATCGCCAAGACAATTGAAATTATGTTTTCAATATCGGTTTCTGTTTCCAATTTATCAATAGCATCAGAAAGGTATGAATAATCAGATATGTTGCGCTTGACTTCATCACATATGGCTTTTGCTGCATATCCTGTACTACCAACAGGAATTATAATATTTCCTTTTGCTTTGGTAATTTCAAATTCCTGAATACAGCCATCAGCTACAATTGTACTTTCGGTAGCGGCATCATATTTATTTCCAAACAAGAAAACCGAAATGCCTGTTTCATCAATAATGCTTTCACGATACTCTTTCCAGCGCTTTGCCCTTTTATCGGGATCAGGAATGTTTTGTGGGAATGGTCTTAGGCATAAATGCTCATCGATATGTCTATACTTTTCATTGTAAATAATATCAAGTGCACCATTTATTATAGCAGACCCCAAACCAAGTCCAAATCCGGATGTTATGCGGCATTCCTCGTGTACCAGAGCACCGGCAAGCTTTTTTGCCAACGCTTCCGCCTGTTGTTCATTCCATGGAGCAGTGTACTCGTAGGCACTTCCGGAGATAAATACATTATACAGTTTTGATACTCTTTCAATCTCACGGAGAATATCCGTTATCTCATCATAAGAATCTACAAAAACCGTTTGAATACCATAATTTCGCAGATTTTCTTCCTGCATGTCTTGTCTTGCTTTGCTATACCCGTATTCTGCCGGATCGCTGAATTCGTTTTCCTGAACTCGCTTAAAGAAGCAATAATGATTTGGGACATTCTCTCCAAGAAGAGAGTGAATTTGACCCAATATATATTCCAAATTAGGGTCTTCAAAGCTAAACCCGATAAATAGGAATACTTTTGAAACTAAATCGCCTTTTAATGCTGTGCGGAACAGAGGGCGGTGATGCTCATAAAGCTCATAGTCCTCTTTAGTTAATACCGCATTTGCAGGGTGATTAACATCTCCATGCATTTTATATACGATGGCATCTCTATCCCGCTTCATGTTTGAGAGTTGGTCCGATTCCGATTTGACATCAGGATTTCGGTTTGCTTCTCGAATGCCCTTTTCCAATAATTCATCATAGTTCGTTGTCCAATATGTGAATATTGGTAATCGAGAGATAATCCTGATGTTTTCATTTATCTGAGCATCCACCGAAAAAGCCTCAAGGATTGCCTGGTTAATGCCAGATCGCGTTCTCCTTTGGTTTTTATAGAACTGAGCAACAGAAAGCATGTCTGTTTCTTTATCAACATCTAAACCAATATCGGAAGCCAACGGTCGAAGCAAACCCTTCCAATCTACAAAGCCAGAAGGCCGTGATAGCCCGGCGCCACCAAAAATAGCGGCATTACCCTCGCGTATAGCTTTCGCATAATTTCGTATTAATTCTTCTTTCTTTACTGCCAAAATGATCACCTCATTTCTCTTATGTATCGTTAGAAAACCTGACTTATCGGTTTCCAGTGATCATCAGCCATATCGATAGCGAATTCCGTATTATTGATATGCAGCCGATTATCCTTATCCCGGACGAAGCCCCAGTGGAGGCCGTGTTTGGCGGCGTAGGCTTTGAACGCATTGAACTTATTTTCAATCTGCGGATCGATATTTTTGTCCTTGCCTTTGGATTCGCCGCCCTTGGTCTCAATCACCCAGACTGTCCCGTCCTTTTTCATAACGATGTAATCAGCATAGAACAGCCACTGATGGCGGAGAGCATCCAGATAGACGATGGAGAAATACTGCTGGCCGGTATCGCCATTTTTATAGACCCATTCGATATCGTCCCGGCCCTCGCAATACTGCTCGAACAGCTGCTCTGACATACTGCGAACGAGCGAAGTAGCATATCCGGAGGTGTATTCCTGATAGGCATTGGAAAGATACTCGATTTCTTCTTTCACGCCCGGATCATACTTGAAGAAATCCTGCTCCGGGATGTGGAAGACTCCTTTTTTCGGTTCGAGCGTCAGCCCCAGCTGCTGTGACATACCGGAAGTGATTTTACGGAATTCATCACGCAGTAAATGCTCGTTGTTGATGACGAAGGCATAAAATTCTGCGGTATTTAGAGCCAGCAGCTTCTTCTTTGGATTTCCGCCTTTACGGAACAGACGCTCCAGAATGGTTTTGACCTTGCCAGTAGAGAGGCCGATTGCCGTTTTGATCGCATCTGTACTGTGCAGAAGCTGCATACCGTGTTTATGCGTATCCACACGCTTACGGGTCCCGTAATAGGACGTGGCCTCGGCTACCATATCCGTGCGGACGAAAACACCATGCAGTGCCTGACCGAGGATTTCGTCACCGATCACATATCCATTTCCGGCGAAGATCATCCTATTACGCTGTTTGTCGGAGGTAAGGTGGTACTTTTCTACCAGAGCAGCGTAAATGCGATTCAGCACTTCACGCTCACCGAGGCCGTCAAAATCAAGGTCTCGGTATTCCTTCTCCAGCGTGAAGGTTTTGCATTTCGGCTTCAGGAACAGCCGCCGTGTTTCATAAGCCTTGTCCATCGTTGCCAGCAGACCGGCCTTGTACTTTTCGTCGAAGGTGTATACGTAGCAGAAATCAAGAAGATCATCATCGTAGTGCTTGGCCTCCGGCATACGGCGGATACGACCGATGGTCTGAATCTCGAACTGTTCGCTCATCCCCTCACGAAGCTTCACGAGGATTCTGGCCCGTGGGCAATCCCAGCCGGTACTGATGGCCTGTTTCATAAGCAGAAAAACAGGTTGTGCATCATTATCTGTGAGATTTTCCGGCAGATCACGCTTGTCTTCGCTCATCCAGATGCTGACCATACCGTTGTCGTAGGTATAACCCATGCTCTCCAACTTACGTTCAACGGCACGAATTGTTTCCGGCTGACCATTTGGGAACTGAATCAGCACGAGCGGACGGATGACCTTGTCCTCCGGCAACACTTCCTGATACCGGGCGGCGATGGCCTTGCGTTTGGCATCGGCCAGATCGAGAAGGTAATCGTAATCGTCAGTAATTTCTACATTGTCCTCGACGCCCTCATTGACATACAGGGCCTTTGTGATCAGCCCCTCGTCAATAACGTCCAGTTCATCAATTTCATAGAATTCGTAACGCTTGTTTTCCACAGCCGTTGCGCTTACACGAATGATATTCTTGGCGGAGAAATGATCGATGATATCTTTGGCTTTTGCCGTGTTGTTGGAATGCTCCTCATCGATAATGACAATGAAATCCATGCTGCTGCGGTGCGCTTCGGCAATGCGGTCATACAGATTTTTGCGTTCGCTGTCTTTGATGGAGGTATTGCCCTTTTTCGTAACAAGCTCCCAGTTAATGAAAGTAGTGCTTTCTGCCGGGAATCCGTTCCGGAGTGCATCAAACAGGTTTTGCGTGGTCCGGTGCGGAGCGACCTTCATCATTTTCTGACGGCTCTGTTCTTCCAGATCGCCCTTACCGGGGCAGAGCCAGACGACCGCCGTGTTTGAATTGACCTTGTTCAAGTATTCGTCCACAAAGCCGATCAATATAATTGTCTTGCCGGAGCCGGTAGGCGATTTTACCACGATGGTCTGCTTGCAACAGCTGTCCGTGGTCAGATCCAAAAGCTGCATGACCGCTTTTTCCTGAAAATCAAACAGGTTGAGTGTAAGGCCCGTTACCATGTTTCGCCCACCTCCCTCAGTTCAAAATTGAAGTAATAGTCTGGGATGATATAAATCTCCACATCCCGGAAGAGCGTATTTTGCTTCGTGGTGAACAGCACGTTTTTGGAGACATACAGGGCTTTCACATTCGGATAATCGCTCCAATGGGCCGCAAGCGCATCAGCCTCGTCATCATCCAGTACCATGATGTAATTCTGGCCGTCCAGTTTAACACCGTGTTCCAGCTGAATCATTTCTGCAATATGCTCCATAAGAGCATCCGAGAGGTATTCCTCATCTTTGGACACAAAATCGGTGCGGTAGTATTTTAGATTTGTAAGAATTCCCGGTTCCCTTCCATATCCATTCACTGCATTGAGAACCCGCTTATAGGTCACGTCTTCACAGATGCCGCCCTCGTTGTTTGTGCATAATATGAAACGACGATGGCTGCCTTCATGCGATGCGTTATATCGCATAACTGCATGGCCTGTCGTGCCACTACCAGCAAAGAAATCCAGAATACTGCTGTCGTCATCCGATGCAATGTGGATTATTCGTTCAAGTAACCGGATAGGCTTTGGAGTATCAAAAACCTTCTGATTATCGAAAATAGCCTTGATCTCCTTCTTTGCTTCGTCTGTATGGCCAGTCTCCTCAAACGGCCATAAATTAGTTACAACACGACCATCAGTATTATCGAGATATGTTTTTCTTGCAATACCTCCCTTGCCCTTGTTGGTAAAGAAGAAGCGAGGCCAACGCCCTCTATCGTAAACTTCCTGAGCGTATACACGTGCTTCTTCAATAGGCTTCACTAGAACTATTCCCATAACGCCTTCACGAACATCTTCTGTAGGTATCCCGCAAACCGCAGCTCTTTCGGCTGCATCATCAAGATCCTTTAATTCGTATTCGCCCCATTCCTGCATTGCTGCGAGCATATCGCTTTGGCGGAGCGGCCAGCAGGCTCCGTTATACGGATAGATCATTTTTCCCGTAAATGGATGCTGGATAGCATAAACCATGCCTTGGTGCGTTGCTGCACTTGGTGCAAAAGCATCACTTGTTCGCCACAGCGCAACATCGTTGTCCGGATTCTTATACTTGGAATTCATTTTTTCCGTTCGGGGCAGTTTCTTAGGGGACCATCCTTCGAGGCGACTATAAACGAGGATGTGCTCTTTTTCATTGCTGATGCCTTTAGAATCGTTCCTCGGTGAATACGCTCGTTGCCATGCTATATCTGCGACAAAGCATTCCTCTCCAAAGATTTCATCGCATAGCATTTTCAGAGGGGCCTGTTCGTTGTCATCAATGGAGATAAAAATCGACCCTTTATCCGAAAGAAGCAATCTGGCAATTCTGAGTCGCTCAGACATAAAAGACAGCCATTTGGAATGAGCGAATGTGTCGGTTTTATCAACGAATGCATCATTATAAACAAAATCCTTACCGCCGGTGTTGTATGGTGGATCAATATAAATCAAATCGATCCGGCCCCGGTGCGTTTTGTCGAGCAAACGGAGACTATGTAGATTATCGCCCTCCAGAAGGAAATTATATGCGCCGCCGGGGACAGCGTTAATCTCACGATCCGCATCCTCCGTGAACACGGGGATGTGGGTACGCATCTGCACATCAACGGCCTCTTCGTGCTGTTCCCACACGAGGCCGTATTTTTTTGCGTTCAATTCGCTCTCAATCTCACCGAGGGCAATCAAGACGCTGTCATCGTCCTTATGCTCCTCACGCAGCGTTTGCAGAAATTCGAGCATCCGCTGACGTTTTATCTGTGATATGTTAGGCATTATCGCTACCTCCTGTAGTTTCTTCGATTTCAGACAAATTTGCCAATTCCTGCAGTTTCTTCCGCAGGATGTTCTTATCTGGCAGTTGTAGCTGATATTGCGCCACCATCATGGGCGAAAGCGTCCGGCTCATGGCATATTCAACCACCTCATCGTTCTTGGATGCGCAAAAAAGCAGACCGACGCTCGGATTCTCATCCGTCTTTCTAATCTGTCTGTCCAGCCCTTCAAGATAAAAATCCAATTTGGAAACATATTCCGGCTTAAATTTCCCGACTTTCAGTTCTATTGCCACAAGGCAGCGCAGACTGCGATGGAAGAACAGTAAATCAATCCGATAATCCTCGCCGCCAACCTGAATCGGGTATTCTTCGCCAACAAATGTGAAGTCTTTTCCTAATTCAAGAATAAAATCACGCATTCCCTTAACCAGTGCTTTTCGGAAATCATTCTCGTGGAAGGTGTCCGGCAGGTCGAGAAATTCCACCACATATTGATCAAGGAACGGATTTTGCTCTGAATGCAGCGGTTCAGGCAGCAGCTTGCTTTTGGAGAGCATATACCGCTCATAATAGCCGCTGTCCATCTGCCGCTCAAGCTGGCGAGAACTATATCTTTCCTTAACGGCGAGGCGCATATAGAATTCTCGCTCTTCATCGCTCTTGCTGCCGGACATTATGAGAAGATGGTTTGTCCAGCTTAATTGTGTCAGCAGTGATGACACTTTTTCGTTCCCGACATAAGTCTCATAAAACTGCCTCATACGATAGAGTCCGCGGCGGTTGAAACCTTTAATGCCGGGGAACTGTTTTTGAATGTAGTCGGCAAGAGAATCGATATATCCGTCTCCATAATTTGCTTCTTTCGATTTTTCAGATAGAAACCGGCCTACACGCTGATACATGAGGATCAATTCCTCGTTAACCTTACGATAAGCGTTGTCTCGAGCTTCTCCAATTATCTGCGTTATCTCAGCAAAAGTAATATCAAGTTCGTTCATTAAGAAAACCTCTTTTCTGAATTGTGTCAGCAATGCTGACACTTTTATTTTTCCTTATCAGGAATGAAATCCACGATATCGTCCACTTTGCAGCCCAGAACCCGGCAAATCTTCTCTACAGATTCAAGTGAAATATACGAGTCTCGGCGCAGACGTGTGGATATGTTTGCGCTGTATCCGGCCTCCTGTTGAAGTTGGGCCGGAGTCATATTCCTGTCAATCAGCATATGGAATAGCTTCTTATATGTAACAGCCATTTCGTGCCTCCTTACGCCATACGATTATCTCTAATATCGATATTTATGATATCACGAATATGTGAAAAATTCCACTGCCCTTTGGTTATTTATAGAGACTTTTTATTTCCTTCGTTCAAAATCGGCAAATATCTCCAGCGGATAGCAAAAGGAAGCATTTCTGTGGATACACTATCCCGCGCAAGAAGATATAAAAGCATCCTTTGCAGGATTTCATTTTCCCAGCGTATGACGTCCGCTTTATCGCCGTAAATGACGATGTGGACAGCGCAAGAGGCGAGAACGATTTTGCGGTGTTCAAGAATGTATTCAACGACTATTTTGCAAAGGACACAAGCAAAAAGATACGCGCCGTTGTCAAGATGCGGGGAGAAGCGGGCGAACACCTCGCCAGCAATCCTCCCTATGGGTATATCAAGGACCCGCAGGACAAAAAGAAATGGATCGTAGACGAAGAAGCAGCAAAGGTGGTGCGGCATATCTTTGATCTCTGTATCGAGGGAAAAGGCCCTATGCAGATCGCAAAGGCATTGACGCGTGAGCGGGTATTGACCGTGACCGCCTACAATGCAAAGCAAAAGGGCTTATCCATGCCGGACAACCTGTATCAGTGGAACGGCAATGCAGTAGTAAAAATACTGGAACGACCGGAGTATTTGGGCTGTACTGTGAATTTCAAGACCTATACCAAGTCCTTGAAGTTCAAAAAGCGAACGGAGAATCCAAAGGAAAATCAACGGGTATTCGAGGGAACGCAGCCGCCGATCATCGAGCGCGGACAGTGGGAACGGGCACAGGAGCTTCGCAAAAACAAACGCAGACCCACCAAGACGGGAAATACCTGCATGTTCTCCGGGCTGGTACGGTGTGCGGATTGCGGAGCAAAGCTCTATTTCTGCACCTGCAATACCTACAAGGACGACACGCAGGATCACTTTGTCTGCTCCAACTACAAGAGCAATACGGGCTCATGCCAGATTCATTTTATCCGCGAAGTCACGCTGTACAAGCGGGTACTGGAATGCGTGCAGCGGACGCTGACCTATGTGCGGGCGTATCGGGACGATTTCATACACGATATGCTGGCGCAGGACGAGGCAAGCCGAAAAGCGGAGCTTGCACAGAAACGAAGGGCGCTTTCAGGCGCACAGAAGCGCATGGAGGAGTTGGACAGGATCATCCAGCGTCTTTATGAGGATTCGGTGTTCGGCACGCTGAGCGACGAACGGTTTCAAAAGCTGTCTGCTCAATATGAGTCAGAGCAAAAAGAGATCAAGACGCTTGCCTCTGTGCTGGAACGGGAGATCGAGGATGACGCAAAGCAGGCGGTGGACGTGGAACGCTTTCTAAATCTTGCGGTGCGGTATTCCGAACTGCAAGAGCTTGACGCAGCCACGGTCAACGAACTAATCGACAGGATCGTGATCCACAATCCCGAACGGATCGACGGACGAAAGCACGTTACCATCGAAGTGTTCTTTACTTATGTGGGAAGGATACGCATACCTCTTCAAAAGCCGGAGCTTCCCACAAGCAAAGCACAACCGGCGTGACCTTCGCCACGCTGGTTGTACAAGGTTTTTTCTATCCTTCCTTATGAGTCGCTGTCTTCTCCTCTACACCCTTTTGTCGTCTTATGTAACGCAGCGAAAGCACAACCGAGCGAAAGCGTCCGCGAAACGGAACTATATATATCGCCGGGACCAGTTTCCTCAGGGATGGTGGTTCCTCTATGCCCGCAGGGTGCGCATGGAGTTCAGGATGGCCAGGACCGCGACGCCGACATCGGCGAAGACGGCCTCCCAGAGGCCGGTGAGACCGAGCGCGCCGAGCAGCAGGACCAGAGCCTTGACGGCCAGGGCAAAAACGATGTTCTGTTTGACGATGCGCATGGTCTTTTTGCCGATCTGCATGATGAGGGGGATCTTGCGCAGGTCATCGTCCATCAGGACGATGTCGGCGGCCTCGATGGCGGCGTCAGAGCCGAGAGACCCCATGGCGATGCCGACATCGGCACGCATCAGGACGGGGGCGTCGTTGATGCCGTCTCCCGCAAACGCGACGCGGTTCTCCTTCCCGGATGTCTTCAGGATCTCTTCCATGTATGTCATTTTGTCCGCGGGCAGAAGGTCGCTGTGGACCTCATCGATATGACCGACTGCCTCCGCGACCGCTTCCGCCGTGTTCTTCCTGTCTCCCGTAAGCAGAATGTTCTTCCGGATTCCGTTTTCTTTTAAGGAGCAAAGCGCGTCCTTCGCCTCCTCTTTGATCTCATCGGCGATCGCGATCCTGCCGAGGAGTGTTCCGTTTTCCGAAATGTAAACGACACTCCCCTCTTCCGTGCCGGCCTCCCGTACTTCGATCCCTTCCTTTTCCATGAGCTTCCGGTTTCCGGCAAGTAACTTTTTCCCGTCAAGGAAGACCCTGATCCCGAAGCCCGCCTCTTCCGTCTGCTCCGAAAGGCGGGACGGATCGATCTTTCCATGATAAGCGTCTCTGATCGCCTGTGCGAGGGGATGGTCGGAAAAGGCTTCGGCGTAGGCCGCCGTTTCCAGAAGATGCATTTTCTCTTCTTCCGAATCCTCTTTCGCCGGAACGATGGCGGAAACGTGGAACACGCCCTTGGTGAGCGTCCCCGTCTTGTCAAAAACAAGCGTCCTGACCTCGGACATCATCTCCAGGAAGTTGCTGCCTTTTACAAGGATGCCCTTCTTGGACGCCGCACCGATCCCGCCGAAGAATCCGAGGGGAACGGAGATCACGAGGGCGCAGGGGCAGGACACGACCAGGAAGATGCAGGCCCGTTTGAGCCAGGAGAAGAAAACAGGCTTCCCGCCGCCAAGGATGAGCGGAGGAACGATACCTAAAAACAATGCGGCCAGGGTAACCGCCGGCGTATAGTATCTGGCAAAGCGGGTAATGAAGTTCTCCACCCTCGCCTTTCTGGATCCGGCATCTTCCACCAGCTCCAGGATCTTAGCGGCCGTGGAATCCTCATAGGTCTTCGTGACGCGGACTTCCAGCAGGCCCTCTCCGTTGACGCAGCCGCTGATGACCGCCTCTCCTTCCGTGACGGAGCGCGGTACGGATTCTCCCGTCAGCGCGGACGTATTAAGGAAGGAGCGGCCGCTTAGGACCACGCCGTCGAGCGGGATCTTCTCTCCCGGTTTTATAACGATCGTTTCTCCGATCTGTACCTCTTCCGGATCAACTTCCTCCACAGCGCCTTCGCGTTTTACGAAGGCAGACTCTGGGATTATCTCCATCATCTGTGTGATCGAGGCCCTGGACTTGCCGACGGCATATTCCTGAAACCATTCCCCGATCTGATAAAACAGCATGACGGCGACGGCCTCCGGATACTCTCCGATCACGAACGCGCCGAACGTGGCGATCATCATCAGAAAGTTTTCGTCAAACACATTGCCTTCGCGGATATTGCGAAACGCATGAAGAAGGACCTCTTTCCCGACCAGGAGGTAAGGAACGATAAAAAGAAGGAGGGCTGCCCCCTTAGGAAGTCCCTCCAGTCGTCCTGTTTTTTCGGCGAAAAGCAGCACCGCGAACAAAACCGCCGTTACAAGAATGATCTGCAGTTCTTTTTTCTGTTTCTTTGTCAAAGCACTCATGATGCCGCCTTCTTTCCTCTGCTTCCTTGGGATGCGGTTTGTTCCGTCCTCAGTCGATGTAAATCACGCTGTCCGCTTCCACTTTCTTAGCGCAGCGCACTGCTTCCTGCAGGATCCCGTCAAACCTCTCATCCGGGGCTTCCAATGTCATCTTCTGTGTCATGAAATTCACGCTGACGTCCTGCACCCCGTCCAGTTTCCGGATGGCACCTTCGATCTTAGCCGCGCAGTTGGCACAATCCACTTCGATTTTGAATTTCTTTTTCATGTCGCTCCTCCGTTACTCTTTCCTTATTCTTCGATGTGGTCGATCCCCATGGAAAGGATCGTCCGCACATGGTCATCCGCCAGAAAATAAATGATGCTCTTTCCTTCTCTGCGGTTCCCGACCAGCTTGGAATGCTTCAGGATCTTCAGCTGATGGGACACGGCAGACTGCGTCATGTTGAGTTTCTGGGCAAGGTCTCCTACCGGAAACTCCTTCTCCAGAAGCGCGAACAGGATCCGGATCCTGGTGGAATCTCCAAAGACCTTGAACAGCTCCGCCAGATCGTAGAGCTCATCTTCTTTTACGGTTTCGTATCTGCTCATCTTTCTCTCTTTCGTATGAATATATGAACGGTTATTCATATATTAAATTGTTCCGTCGTCATTGTCAACTGTTTTCGAGTAAAAAAAGAACGGCCGCTGCCGTTCTTTTCTCATCCTGTTCTTTTAAAACCCTCAGCCGATCTTTCCCCGCAGGTCATCGATAAACTGTCTGGCGACGCGTCCCGAAGGTCCGCCATGCCTGAGTTCCCAGGTCGTTGCCATCTCCCTAAGCTCCTCCCGCCTGATCCGCAGTCCGTACCGGTCTGCCAGTTCCTGCACGATGGTATGATACTCTTCCTGCGCCGGCGATTCGAAGTAAATGGAAAGCCCGAATCTGTCCGAAAGCGAAAGCTTCTCCTGCACCGTATCGCCCGGGTGCTTGTCGCCGACCGAAAGCCCGTCCCGGTCCGAGAAGCTCTCCCGGATCAGGTGCTTGCGGTTGCTGGTCGCGTAGATCAACACATTCTCCGGCCGCTCTTCGAGTCCGCCTTCGATGACCGCCTTCAAAAACTTGTATTCCGTCTCGAATTCCTCGAAGCTTAAGTCGTCCATAAACAGCAGGAAACGATAATGGCGTCCCCGTACGGATTCGATCACCGTATGCAGCAGTTCGTACTGTCCCTTGAACACTTCGATGACGCGAAGGCCTTCCCGGAAGTCGCTGTTGCACAGCGCTTTGATACAGGTGGATTTTCCGGTACCGGCTTCCCCGTACAGGAGCACATTGTTGGCGGGCCTTCCTTCCAGGAACGCATCCGTGTTCTCTTTCAGTTTTCGCTTTACGTTCTCGTAGCCGACCAGGTCGTCAAGCGATGCCGGTGCCGTTTCGCGGATCGGCAAAAGACCGCCGTCCCTGTCGATGCGGAATCCCTTATAGAGCGCAAAGACGCCGATCCCGTACTGTGCGTAAAACCTTTCCAGGCAGGCTCTGAACGCAAGGGCATCTTCCGTCTTTGCCAGATCATCCCGAAGCTTCCTGACATTGTCCCTTACTTCATCCGAAAGAATGCTGCTGTGGACAGCACCGGGAACGAAGCCTTCGATCTCCGAAAAGCCCGGCACCCGGATCTGCGCCGAAAGCGGCGCAAAATCGTATTGGTACAGCGCAAACACTTCGTCCAGATCCTGCTGCACCGTCTGGTAAACGCTGCCCTTCACGCCTTCCCTGCGCTCACAGGAAAGAGTGTAGGCATTAACGTCCTGGATCAGAAGCAGAGTCAGGTAGAGCTGCCAGAGATTACCCGGCACGGCCTGCTCCTCCCCGAAGGTAAGGAGGACCGGCAGCATCTCTTCCATCTCGCGGGCTGCCTCTTCCATGCTCATGCCGCCGTGTTTTTCATCATGCAGCGTCTTCTTTATGAGCGCCTGCATCCTGCAAAAGACCGCATTGTCCTGCAACCGATAAAATCTCATCTTCTTCTCCCTGCGCAGAATCAGTAGTTCCCCAGTATCTTCAGGCTTCTTGCTTCCTCCCGCATGCCGCGCAGCGCGTTGCGGACAGCCGGATCATTCAGGTTCCCTTCAAAATCAATAAAGAAACGGTATTCAAAATTCCGCTCTTCGATCGGTCTGGATTCGATCTTGGTCATATTGAGCCCGTTGTAAATGATATGGGACAAAAGCCGGTAGAGCGATCCGCTCTCATGGGTCGCTTCCATGCAAAGACTGATGATCTTCGCATCTTTCAGGAAGATCTTACGATTCGTCACAATGATGAACCGGGTCGAGTTTTTCGCGTCCTGGTTGATCTCTCTTTCCAGAATGTCCAAGCCGTAGCGCTCGGCCGCACCCTCTCCCGCGATTGCTGCCAGGGTGATGTCTTTTTCCGCGGCCACCTTTCTGGCCCCGTAGGCGTTGTTCTTCATGCTGATCAGATCCCATTCCGGATGCTTATTCAGGAAGCGCTCCGTCTGCATGAAGGCCTGCGGATGGGCATAGACCTTTCGGATGTCCGAAAGCGTCGCACCTTCCACCGCCATCAGCGCGTGTTTGATGGGAAGCACAACGTCCCCCACGATATAGTTTTCAAATCTGGAGAGCAGATCGTAGTTTTCGCTGACAAAGCCGGCCGTCGAATTCTCGATCGGCAGGACCGCATAGTCGGCGCTTCCCTCTTCAATGATCCGCATCGCGTCTTCAAAAGTGTTTACCGCAAAGGCATCGATATCCTTGCCGAAATAGCTGTGCATCGCCATTTCCGAATAAGACCCTTCGGTCCCCTGGTACACGATGCGGCCGCTCTCCACGCGCAGCGCGTCCACCTCGATGAACGCCTGGTGATATTTGGTCCCCTTTTCTTCAAGGATCCGGTACTGCCTTTTTCTGCTGATTGCCATGATCTGCGAAAACAGTTCCCGCAGGGCCTCTTTTTCAAAGGTCGTCTCCACGCTTGCCTGCAGGTCTGTCAGCTTCTGCGCTTCGCGCTCCGCATCCAGCACCTGCTTATTGTTCTCGATCTTGAAGTCAGCAATGTTTTCAACCACCGCCAGTCTCTCCATCAGGAGCTTCGTCAGGCCCTTGTCGATGACGTCGATCTGCTGTCTGTAATCCAGCAGATCCGGTTTTTTCTTTTCAGTGTCCATCTGCTTATCCATCCTTTTTTATCTTGAATCAATCTTCCAGTTTCAGAAGTTTTGCCTGCTGATCCGCGGCGATCAGCGCATCGAGGATCCCGTCCAGGTCGCCGTTCATCACGTTGTCGATTGAATACAGCGTCAGCTTGATCCGGTGATCCGTCACCCTCCCCTGCGGGAAATTATAGGTGCGGATCTTTTCGGACCGGTCTCCCGTCCCGATCTGCGATCTTCTCAAGTCTGCTTCCGCGTCGTGCCGCTTTTGCATCTCCAGATCATAGAGCTTGGACCGAAGCAGCGCCCAGGCCTTGGCCTTGTTCTGGATCTGGGATTTCTCCGTCTGGGAATAGATGACGATCCCGGTCGGATAATGCGTCAGTCTGACCGCGGAATCCGTCGTGTTGACGCACTGGCCGCCGTTGCCGGACGCCCGCATCACATCGATGCGCACATCCTTGTCGGGGATGTCGATCTGAATGTCTTCGTCCACCTCCGGCATGACCGCCACCGTAATGGTGGAGGTATGGATCCTGCCGCCGGACTCCGTCTCCGGCACACGCTGCACGCGGTGGACGCCGCTTTCATATTTCAGACGCGAGTAGGCTCCCTTGCCGTTTACCTGGAAGGTCACGTACTTCATTCCGCCGATCCCGATCTCCTCAAAATCGAGGGTCTCCACCTTCCAGTTCCTGCTCTCCGCGTAGTGCACATACATCCTGTAGATCTCCGCCGCAAACAGCGCCGCCTCGTCGCCGCCGGCCCCTGCCCGGATCTCCACAATGACATTCTTTTCGTCATTCGGGTCCTTGGGCAAAAGCAGGATCTTCAGC
Organism: Lachnospiraceae bacterium; assembly: GCA_017627275.1. GTDB lineage: Bacteria > Bacillota > Clostridia > Lachnospirales > Lachnospiraceae > CAG-791. The sequence goes on along the minus strand of JAGAHC010000045.1, from coordinate 4,475 downwards.
TTGCCTTCCAGCTCCTCCACGCTTTTTTTGGACAGCGACAGTTCATCCTTGACCATCTCCCGCATCTCCTCGTCCTTTTCCGTGTCGAGAAGCATGAGATCGTCCTCCACCGTCTGCTTTTCCTTTTTATAGAGCTGGTATGTCTCCACCAGGGGCGTGATGTCGCTCTGCTCCTTCATGAGCGTCCGGAATCGGTTCTGATCCGATGCCACATCCGGCGCCGACAGTTCTCTGGAAATGTCCTCATAGCGCAGTACCAGTGTCTCCAATCTGTCAAACATTGCTCTTCCTTTCCGTATTCTTTCCCATGACCACACGGTCCAATCCGTTCAGGTCCTTAATGATTCTGATGTCTGTAAACCCGTTCTCCCGCAGCAGAAGGGCCGCCTCTTCTCCCTGATCAAATCCCGTTTCCAGTAACAGAAAGCCGTCCTTCTTCAGGTATTTTCCGGCTCCCTTTACGATGGTCCTGTAAAAGAAAAGTCCGTCTTCTCCGCCGTCCAGTGCCATCCGCGGCTCATACGTCCTGACTTCCTCTTCCAGGGTCTCGATCACCTTCGTCCGGATGTAGGGCGGATTGGAAACGATGACATCAAACACGTCCCCTTCTTCCCGAACACCCAGCGCCTCGTACAGATCCCCCTGCAGGAAGGAAGCTCTCTCGCTCAACATAAGACGGGAGGCATTTTGTTCTGCCACGAGGAGCGCCTTTTCCGACAAATCCGTGCCGACACCGGTCGTATCCTGTCTTTCCGCCAGAAGGCTGAGCAGGATGCATCCGCTCCCGGTACAAAGGTCCAGGATCCTGTCGTTTTCTTTCAACACGGGAAGTGCTGCCTCCACCAGGCATTCCGTATCCTGATTCGGAATGAGGACATCCTGCGTGACAAGAAAAGCACGCCCGAAGAATTCCTGCTTCTCCAGGATGTAGGCGACCGGCTCCCGGTTCTTCCGCCGCTCTAAATAATGAAGATACTTTTCCTTCTCCTGTTCAGACAGTCTCCTGTCCTTTTCCGCCAGAAACGCCGTGAGCGAAACAGAGGCTGCTTCCGTAAGAAGGATCCTTGCGTCCAGCGCAGCGTCGGGGATGTCTTTCAGAAAATGCACCCCGTACGCATACGCATCCCGGAGCGTGTCAATAAAAGCCCCTGCCTTCTCCCCGTCAGGATACGGATTCTTCAAGCTTCCACCCCGAAGGTCTCCTTCAGATACGTCTTCCAGTCAAAGACCGCTTCCACCGAGGCGATCGCCACTTCCAGCATCTCGTCCTCCGGTTCTTTGGTCGTGATGCGCTGCGTCCAGAGTCCCGGCGCGGAGATCAGATTGACCAGGGGATGGTTCGAGCGTCCGGCCAGCCGGATCAGTTCGTACGAGATCCCGGAGATCACCGGCAGAAGCAGGATCCTGAGCAGCACTCTCCAGAGCGGATTCTCCACCCGGATAAAAAAGAAAACGACGATACTCACGAGCACCACCAGCAGCACAAAACTCGTGCCGCAGCGTTTGTGAAAGCGCGTGCTCTCCCGTGCGTGTTCCACCGTCAGCGTTTTTCCGCTTTCGATACAGTTGATGCACTTGTGCTCCGCCCCGTGATACTGGTAGAGCCTGCGGATATCCTTCATCGCGGAGATCGCGATCATATACAGCAAAAAGATGAGCAGTCTCGAGACCCCTTCCGCCGCTGCGATCACCAGACGGTTCTCTACGACCTTCGAAAGAAGCTGCGAGAGAAAGTACGGCAGCAGCATGAACAGTCCGATCGCAAGCACAAGGGAAAGGGCAACGACAAGGACGGACTGCAGCGTCTCCCCTGCACCGCCCCCGGAAGTCTCTTTATCCTTATCCTTCTCTTTGGCGGCAGGCTCTTCGTCTGCTTCTTCTTCGTAGTATTTTGCGGAAATATTGATGCACTTCATACCCAGCATCATGGAATCGAGGGACATGAAGATCCCCCGCACAAAGGGCGTCCGGGTTAAGAAGGACCCGGCAAGGAGTCCCTTGTGCGTTCCCTTTTCCACCGTGAGCGTTCCGTCCTGCTTTCTGATGGCAAGCGCGTACTGCTCCCTGTTTTTCATCATGACGCCTTCTAAAACCGCCTGGCCTCCGATCCCGCTGTAGTGTTGTGTATTGCAAGCCTTTTCCGACATCGTTCTTCCTTCTCTGAAAAAAATGTTTTATATATACGAAAACAAGGTTGGAGCATAAGAACGCCCCAACCTTGTCTTTGTCAGTTTCCTTCGTCGCTATTTATTCAGGCCGTAACGCTTATTGAACTGTTCGATTCTGCCCTTGGCGCTTGCCGCCTTCTGCTGACCCGTGTAGAACGGATGGCAGGCAGAACAAACCTCGACGTGGATCTCTTTGTCCGTCGAGCCGGTCACGAACGTGTTCCCGCAGTTGCAGGTCACGGTCGCCTGATAATATTCCGGATGGATTCCTTCTCGCATTCTTCTAAACCTCCTCTTGTATACCAACTGCCGCGCACGATCTCTTCGTACGCTTTGCCATACAAATGCCTATCGCATCAAAATGCCATAACAGTCTACCATAGATCTGTTTCAGAATGCAACCGCTGTTTTTACCAGTTTGATCCAGTCCCGGACCCTCTCTTCTCCGTACTGTCGCGCGTCCTGTTCGCAGCGCTGGGTATAGTATTCCCACTCGTCTTCGTCCGCCGTCACGTAGTCCGCAAACTCCGCCCGCATCGTATCCGCATCCCGAAACAAGCGGAGCGCCTTCAGATCATCCGGCGCCTTGTCATAGAGCCTTACCATCTGCCACTGGTAGCAATGTCTGCACTCATGGAAGAGGCTCTGCAGGCAGGCTTCCAGGCTGTCGTCCCGGACGTGTTCCGCATCCAGGACGATCCGCCCCGTCCTTACCTCACAGTATCCCTGACGGCTGCCCTCCAGAAACTCGATGTCGAGCTGCGGCTTCATCCGGATCCCCAAGAGGGAAAACTCCCTGTGCATCGCCGCAGAAAGCAGATCGACCTTCTCCCGCATGGTGAATCCGTCCTTTTGTGCCTCGCAAAACTGCCTTAAGAGTTCTTCTTCCGTCACATCCAGGGGGACATCGGCCGTCAGCAGTTCATACGCCTTTTCCTCTTTCGGAAACAGGTGCCGCCACCCGACGATTGCCTTCCCGAGAAAGACTCCGCCGCAGATCCCGCAGGCGCAGGATAAAAGGATTGCAAGTGCGCCTGCCAGGGCGTCATTTCTTATCCTTTTCTTTGTCATCGTTCTCTTCCTCTTCCCCGTACGTATGGTCTGTCACCCTGCTCCGCATGTATTCCTCAAACGTCGGTCTCTTCCAGACTTCCTCGCTCTTTTTCGTTTTCTCCCTGCCGAGTTCCCTGGCGATGGGCCGGATATCGATCGGTTCTGCGATCCGGCGGATCCGTTTGAAGAGCATTGCCGGATCCTTCTCCTGCGTCTTCTCCTCCTCATAGAACGGAAAGTCTTCCGTGTACTGCACCTGGCCGGAGATGCGGATGAGCGCCCGCCCGGTCGGCAGCGCCGCGAGATCCGTGATCTTGAACAGGGGTTCCCGCATGACACGGTCCGCATAGACGACCTCCCTGTCGCCGCAGAGATGTGACATTGTCTCCAGTGTCTCGATGTGGTTGGTACGAAACAGGACGGTGATGTCTGTGTTGTTGATGACTGACTGCGCCCTTTCCCTGTAGACGTCGTTCAGCTGGTCCAGAGACTGCAGCACATAGTGCACACGGATGTTCCTCGATCTTCCCGCGGCCAGAAGCTGCGGCAGCGTCGGGATCGCTCCGCCGATGTTTGCCAGCTCCTCCAGGATAAAATTCACGCGGATCGGAAGTCTCCCGTTATACAGCCTGTGGGCGATCTCTTCGTAATGAACGATCAGGTCATTCATCAACAGACCCGCCAGTCCGTCGTAAACATCCGACTCGTCGGGAAGCGTGACGTAGACCGCGATCTTTTCCGTCCCGTCGATGTCCCGGATGTGCAGGTCATCCTGTGACGTCTGCCCGATCACGCCTTTGCTCACCGTAAACATGGAGATCATCCGCAGGAGTTCGGAGCGGATCCCTCCCCTCGTGTCGTTCGCCGTAGTCACATAGCTTAAGAGATTCATGGAGATGAGCGAATCCGGAGGCTGCGCGTCGACGACCCACCGAAGGCTTGACTTTACGCTCTCGCCGATCATCTGCTGACGCTCCCCGGTGTTGAGGAGGTAAAAGATGTTTGCAAAATTGACCTGATCGCGTCTTCCGTATTCCAGGAGGAGAAAGATCAGCCCGCAGAGTGCATCCGCCGCGCTGTCGGACCAGAACGGATCCTTCGTACTCTGTCTGATGAGCGACCGTGCTATCTGTTGATTATTCGCAAGCTTGAGAGCCATCTGTTGCAAGCTTGAGAGCCACCCCTAACACCGTATTTTCAACCTTGAGAGCCACCACAATATATGGTGGTTCTTTTTGTTTGCGTCAGAGACGT
>JAGAHC010000044.1 GCA_017627275.1 Lachnospiraceae bacterium | reverse complement strand
GCTTCTTAGCTGTAAAGCTGCTCCATGTTGAAGCTGTGCGCCTGCAGGTAAAACTTCAGGACGCTCTCCAGCGCGTAGACCGGAAGCGGTCCCACCAGCTCCGTATCCTCGATCAGGACGCCGTACTGCGACGCTTCGGACTTGATGGTCTCAAAGACTCTGTGGATCGGTGTCTTTTCATAGTTGGTCAGGTTCATGGAGACCTGGATCAGTCCTCTCTCCTCCAGCGGCAGCGCGATGGCGCGCACATGCTGGTAACCGCCGGTGGCGGCACGCACGGCCTTCACGATCTTCTTGCCGATCTCGATGTCGTTCATCTTTAAGTTGACGTTGAAGGCAACGAGCGGGAAGCGGACGCCGGTCACGGTCGCGCCGCTCTTGGCGTTAAAGGTGGACGGACCTTCGTCCGGACCATAGTCGATGTCTTCCGGGTCCGCCATTCTGTCTTTTAAGCCTTCATACTCTCCCTTGCGGAGCTTAGGCAGCGCCTTTCTGTCTTCTCTCGTCGCCGCATCTTCGTAGTAATAGACCGGAACGCCGAGGCCGCCCAGGAAACTGCCGAATTCCTTCGCGAGAACGATGGTCTCCTCGATGGTGATGTCTTTGACGGGGATAAAGGGCACCACGTCGACCGCACCCATTCTGGGATGGGATCCGTGATGCTTTGTCATGTCGATCAGTTCGACTGCCTTTGCGGCAAGACGCTTTGTGCCTTCGAGGACCGCTCTGGGCTCTCCCTTGTAGGTGAAGACCGTGCGGTTGTGGTCCTCGTTGGAATTCAGGTCAATGAGATCCACCGGGTCGCCCGCAAGGAGCGCGTTCTTTACTTCCTCCACCAGCGCCATGTTTTTGCCTTCGCTGATGTTGACCTCTGCCATTAAAACTGCCATGTCTTTTCCTCCTGTGTCGTTAGGTCCATGAGAAAGAAACGCTTTGCACAAGTTCTTCCATGGACTGTGTGAGTTCTTTTTCCCGTTCTTCGTTTTTGATCAGCGGAAGGTTTGCTTCGATGTTCAAGGCGCAGCCCCTTACGCCGGATGCCGAGAGATATTTTGCACTCAGAAGATCGGAGGTGCAAGCCGGATTGCTGTTGCCTTCCAGGGCACAGACCAGTTCATAGACCCGTTTGTCGCGCATCCCGTTGTCTCTGGGAACGCAGGCGGCCACGTAGGCCGCGTCGCGGATCGCCTGTTTGCGGACCTCTTTTTCTTCGTCTGTTTCCTTCGGAAGCGCATAGGCGTTCTTGATCCCGAGGTAGGCTTCGTTGTCCTGCTCGGATCCCTTTAACAGCGCCTCTTTGCATTCTTCCAGTTCCCGGATGATCTCTTCGTACTGTTCCACGGTAAAGTTCACGGGTTTCTCCGCCGAGAGCTTCGCCACCATGCTTGCCATGCCGGCCGCCATGGCGCCCGCCAGTGCGGAAGCGCTGCCTCCGCCGACGGTCCGGTCGTCGGAATCCAGTACCAGTTTAAAAATGTCTAGAAACAAAGCACGCCTCCTTCTGCAATCACGCGACCGTTCTTGATGACCTTCTCGATCGGATTGCGGCCGTATTTATAAGTGATGTCCTCGTATCTGTCCATATCCATGATGAGCACGTCGCCCTGCTTTCCGACGGCAAGTTCTCCTCTGTCCGGCAGGCCCATCGCCTTGGCCGCGCCCTTGGTGGCCGCGCGGTATGCCTCTTCCGGAGAGAAGCCGTGTTCTCTGCAGGCCAGCACGATGATAAAGATCATCGATTCGCACCAGCAGCCCGGGCAGCAGTTGGTCGCAAGACCAAGGTCCAGGCCCAGATCCAGGATCGGTCTGGCGTCGACCGGGCGCGGGTGTTTCACCGCAAAGTCCGTGCCGACTAAGAGGACGCCGGTGACGCCCGCTTCTTTCAGCTTCGGGTAAACTTCCGGCGGCGTAAAGTTTAAGTGGTCCGCCGAGAGCATCTTCATTTCCGCCGCGAGGTCGGAGCCGCCGATGTAGGAATAGGCATCGGTGTGGATCCT
>JAGAHC010000008.1 GCA_017627275.1 Lachnospiraceae bacterium | reverse complement strand
CTTTTCTCTATACCCTGCAAAAAGAAAAAACACAGACGGAAAAGAGAAAGAATGAAAGGCCGCTGTTAGAAGTGGCGGAAACAAAGCGTCTCATCGAACGCCTTCCCTATGCCCTGACAAAGGATCAGAAGAAGGCCTGGGAAGAGATTCAAAGTGACCTAACGGGCCCCTATGTGATGAACCGCCTTTTACAGGGGGATGTCGGAAGCGGCAAGACCATCCTTGCCTTTCTGGCCCTCATCCTCTGTGCCTGCAACGGCAGGCAGGGCGCGCTGATGGTTCCGACCGAAGTCCTTGCGGAGCAGCATATGGGGGCGCTCCTTGACCTGATCCGGGAAAACGATTTGCCCGTACGGCCGGTGCTTCTGACGGGGTCGCTGTCTGCTTCTGCGAAACGAAAGGTACAGGAAGAGATCGCAAACGGGGAGGCCGACATCATCATCGGGACGCACGCGCTCATCCAGGAAAAGGTGTCTTATCAGGACCTTGCGCTTGTCATCACGGATGAACAGCACCGCTTCGGGGTGCGGCAGAGAAAGACGTTCTCCGAGAAGGGGGAGGAGATCCCGGTGCTTGTGATGAGTGCGACGCCCATTCCGAGGACGCTCGCCATCATCCTCTACGGTGACCTCGACCTTTCGGTGCTGAAGTCCATGCCGAAGGACCGTCTGCCGATCAAGAATCTGGCGCTTTCGCAGCGGGACAGGGAAAAGGCCCTGCGGTTTTTATACCAGCGGATCTCAGAGAAGAAGCAGGCCTACATCATCTGCCCGGCCATCGAAGAAGGTGAACTCTCGGACATTGAGAACGTGCAGGATTATACGGAAAAGATCAGAACGGTGTTTCCGCCTTCGGTACGAATCGCTTCCCTGAACGGCAAAATGAAGGCGCAGGAAAAGAACCGTATCATGACCTCCTTTGCCGCGGGCGAGATCGATATCCTCGTCTCCACGACCGTGATCGAGGTCGGCATCAATGTGCCGAATGCCACGACCATCCTGATCGAGAACGCCGAGCGCTTCGGGCTTTCCCAGCTTCACCAGCTGCGGGGAAGGGTCGGCAGGGGGAAGGACCAGAGCTACTGTATCTTCCTTTATCACGATAAATTGGAAGAGACGCCTAAGCGCCTGGAAGTGCTCGTGAACAGTACGGACGGGTTTAAGATCGCGGAGGAGGATCTGAAACTCAGAGGCCCGGGAGAACTCTTCGGCCTTAGGCAAAGCGGCGCTTTGGGGTTTATCCTGGCAGATATTTACGAAGACGCGGACATCCTGAAAAAGGCGCAAAAACAGGCCGAAAAGGCATTTTTGAGCGGCGAGGAATTTGATTTTTCCGACAAGAATGCAGTTGACTTATCCTCCATCTGACCGTAAACTGAATTAGGTTAGGCACTATATGTAGTAGTGTCTTCATTTTTTGATATCCAGAGGTTGATGTATGGCAAAAACAGCAATTGTAACCGATTCGAATGCGGGCATTACCCAGGCTGAGGCGAAGAAGCTCGGCATCTTTGTTGTGCCGATGCCGTTTATGATCGGTGGGAAGACCTATTATGAAGACATCAACTTATCGCGCGATAAGTTTTTCAAGAAAATGGCGAAGGACGAGCAGATCCTGACGAGCCAGCCGGCGCCGACCGAAGTCTTAAAGATCTGGGACAAGGCCTTAAAGGATTATGAGGAAGTGGTGCATATCCCCATGTCTTCCGGTCTGTCCGGATCCTGTCAGTCCGCCATGATGCTTGCGAGCGACTACGAAGGCAAGGTCCAGGTCGTCAACAACCAGCGGATCTCCGTCACGCAGAAGCGTTCCTGTCTGGATGCGCTGCAGATGGCGGAATACGGGATGAACGCGAGAGAGATCAAGGGGATCCTCGAGAAGACCAAGTTTGACGCCAGCATCTACATCACGCTGGAGACGCTGCAGTATCTAAAAAAGGGCGGGCGCATCACGCCTGCTGCCGCCGCCATCGGCTCTCTGTTAAAGATCAAACCCGTTCTGCAGATCAAGGGGGAAAAGCTGGACGCCTTCTCCAAGGCAAGGACCATGGCCCAGGCCAAAACGTCCATGATCAATGCCATGCGGAACGACATTGAGCAGCTTTACGGCGGACTCGACAGAGAGGACATCTGGCTGTATGCGGTGGATGCCCAGTATCCGGAAGGCATTGAGATCTTCAAAAAAGAAGTGGAGACGGCCTTCCCCAATTTCCATGTGGAAGAAGATCACTTATCTTTAAGTGTCTGTTGTCATATCGGCCCGGAGGCGCTTGCCATTGCATGCTCGAAGAAGCTGGACATTCCGAGCATCGCCGAAGAAGTCATCGCCTCCCGTTCAGATTTTCAAAATACGTTCTAAACGATAAGGAGCAATTAGCAGTATGGCAGGAAAAGTGAATTACGGTGCGGAGAGCATCAAGGTCCTGGAGGGTCTTGAAGCCGTCCGGACCAGACCCGGCATGTATATCGGCAGCGTGTCCACCAGAGGATTGAACCACCTTGTGTATGAGATCGTGGACAACTCCGTGGACGAACATCTGGCCGGCTTTTGCAACAATATCTGGGTGACCCTGGAAGCGGACGGGTCCTGCACGGTCGAGGACGACGGCCGCGGGATCCCGGTCGAGATGCATGAAAAAGGTGTCAGTGCGGAACGTATCGTGCTCACCACGCTTCATGCCGGCGGTAAGTTTGATAACGAAGCTTACAAAACGAGCGGCGGCCTGCATGGCGTCGGGTCGTCTGTCGTCAACGCTCTTTCTTCGCAGATGACGGTGCAGATCAAGAACGGCGGCAATCTCTACGAGGACCGCTATGAGAGAGGGATCCCCGTCACCAAACTGGAAAAGGGGCTTCTTCCCATTGTCGGAAAAGCCAAAGGGACCGGCACGAAGATCAACTTCACCCCGGACGACACAATCTTTGACAAGACCAGGTTCAAGGAGGACGACATCAAGTCCAGACTCCACGAGACCTGCTATCTGAATCCGAACCTGACCATCCATTTTGAAGACAAACGGCCGGAGAGCAAGGACGTACAGGAATTTCACGAACCGGACGGGATCCGTGCCTTTATCAAGGATATCAACGGCAACAACGAAACCGTGACCGACATCATCTATTTTTCCGGCGAGAGCGACGGCATTCAGGTCGAGGCGGCCTTCCAGTACATCAATGAGTTCCATGAAGAGGTCATGGGATTCTGCAACAACATCTACAATGCCGAAGGCGGTTCGCACTTGACGGGCTTCAAAACGGTCTTTACCCAGATCATCAACTCCTATGCCAGGCAGCTGAACATCTTAAAGGATAAGGACATCAATTTCACGGGTGCCGACGTTCGAAACGGCATGACCGCCGTGATCTCCATCAAGCACCCGGACCCGCGGTTTGAAGGACAGACCAAGACGAAGCTGGATAACCAGGACGCCGCCAAGGCTGTCAGCCAGGTGACGAACGAAGATGTGGTGCATTACTTTGACCGGAACCTGGAAACGCTGAAAGCGGTCATCGAATGTGCGGAGAAGGCGGCGAAGATCCGGAAGAGCGAACAGAAGGCGAAGACGAACCTGCTGACCAAGCAGAAGTTTTCGTTTGATTCGAACGGGAAGCTTGCCAACTGCGAGAGCAAGGACGCTTCCAAATGCGAGATCTTTATCGTCGAGGGCGATTCCGCGGGCGGCAGCGCCAAGATGGCCAGAAACCGCCAGTTCCAGGCGATCCTTCCGATCCGCGGCAAGATCTTAAACGTTGAAAAGGCATCGATCGACAAGGTGCTTGCGAACGCCGAGATTAAGACCATGATCAATGCGTTCGGCTGCGGCTTCTCCGAAGGCTACGGCAATGACTTTGATATCGAAAAACTCCGTTATGACAAGATCATTATCATGGCGGATGCGGACGTGGACGGTGCGCATATCTCGACGCTTCTTCTGACGCTGTTTTACCGCTTCATGCCCCAGCTCATTTACGAGGGACATGTGTATGTGGCCATGCCGCCGTTATATAAGGCGATCCCGAAGAAGGGGAAGGAAGAGTACCTCTATGACGATGTGGCGTTAGCCAAGTACCGCAAGAGTCATACGGGACCGTTTACCCTGCAGCGTTACAAGGGACTCGGGGAGATGGATCCGGAGCAGCTGTGGGAGACGACGCTTGATCCGGAACGCCGGAAACTGAGACTGGTGCAGATCGAGGATGCGAGACAGGCCTCCGGAACGACGGAGCTCCTCATGGGCTCGGAAGTCCCGCCCAGACGCGACTTCATCCACGCCCATGCTAACGATGCGGAGATCGATGCGTGAAGCTGTCCTTATCGATCGGCAAGACAGCGGCTTTTGCGGATTTTTGTATATTTGCTCATGCGCAGACGCTTTCGCTCTATGCCGCTTCGTTGCGTTACATAAGGTGCCATCGTCCGGATTCCCCCAATCTGCTCTGCAGCTTGGTTGAATCCATCCGCTGCCACCTAAGTAACGACGAGCGGCAAAGCGTGCTTATTCGCAAATATCACGAAAAATCCGCACCTACGTTTTCAATACGATAGCAGACAGCAGAACGCCGGAACCATAAACGAAAAAGGAAAGAGCAGAGCAGTATGCAGGAAAGTATTATCAAGACAGAGTATTCGGATTTGATGCAGAAGTCGTACATCGACTACGCGATGAGCGTCATCGTGGCGCGTGCGCTGCCGGATTTCCGGGACGGCTTAAAGCCGGTACAGCGCCGCGTCCTCTATGACATGCGGGAACTCGGCACGACTTCGGATAAGCCTTACCGGAAGAGCGCCCGTATCGTCGGCGATACGATGGGTAAGTATCATCCGCACGGGGACAGTTCCATCTATGACGCGCTGGTCGTGATGGCGCAGGGCTTCAAGAAGGAAGTTCCGCTGATCGACGGGCACGGAAACTTCGGCAACATCGAGGGTGACGGCGCCGCGGCGATGCGTTACACGGAGGCAAGGCTTCAGAAGATTACGGAGGACGCCTTCCTGGCGGACCTTGATAAAGACGTGGTCGACTTTGTTCCCAACTTTGATGAGACGGAAAAAGAGCCCTCGGTCCTGCCGGTCAGGATCCCGCACTTCCTGGTCAACGGATCGGAAGGCATCGCGGTCGGTATGGCGACGAGCACGCCGCCGCACAATCTGGGCGAAGTCCTTGATGCGGCCGTAGCGCTCCTTGACAATCCGGAGATCACGGACAAGAAGCTGATGAAGTATGTCAAGGGACCCGACTTCCCGACGGGCGGCATCATCATCAATGCGGACGAACTGCCGGAGATCTATGAGACCGGAACCGGGAAGGTGCGTGTCCGCGGCAGGGTGGCAATCGAGAAGGGAAAAGGCGGCCATGTCCTTTTGGTCATCACGGAGATCCCCTTCACCATGATCGGCCAGGGCATCGGCAAATTCCTTTCCGATGTGGCGGCGCTTTCCGAGAACAAGACGACGCAGGATGTCATCGACATCACCAACCAGTCGTCCAAGGAAGGCATCCGGATCGTCATCGAACTGAAGAAGGACACCGACGTCGAGAACTTCAAAAACATGCTCTACAAGAAGACGCGTCTTGAAGACACCTTCGGCGTCAACATGCTCGGGATCCATGACGGGAGACCGGAGACGCTGTCTTTGAAGGAAATCCTGAAGGCGAATCTCGACTTCCAGTATGATCTGAACCGGCGCAAATACGAGACCCTGTTAAAGAAGGAGCAGGATAAGAGAGAGGTGCAGGAAGGCCTGATCAAGGCCTGCAATGTCATCGACCTCATCATCGAGATCCTCCGGGGTTCCAAGGAACGCGCGCAGGTGAAAAAGTGCCTTGTCGAAGGGGACGTGACGGGGATCAAATTCAAATCCAAGGAATCCAAGGTGATGGCGCAGCAGCTCCTGTTCACGGAAAGACAGGCAGACGCCATCCTTGATATGCGTCTCTACAAACTGATCGGTCTGGAGATCGACGCGCTCTTAAAAGAGCATGAAGAGACCGTCGCCAATATCTACCGGTACGAGGACATCCTGGAAGAGCGTGCGTCCATGACGCAGGTCATCAGACAGGAACTTCTGGACTTCAAGAAAAAGTATGCCGCCCCCAGAAAGACCGAGATCACGCAGGCGGAGGAAGCCGTCTTTACGATCAAGGAGCCGGAAGCCAGGGACATGCTCTTTGTCATGGACCGCTTCGGGTACGCGAAACTCCTGGACGAAGCAAGCCTCGAGCGGAACAGAGAGGCCATCGAACAGGACTTTGTGTATTATTTCCCGGTCAAGAGCAACGGCAAGGTCTGCATCTTTACGAATACCGGACAGCTCCATACGATCAAGGCGTCCGACCTTCCGGCGGCGAAGTTAAGAGACAAGGGCGTTCCGATCGACAACGTCAGCAACTACAATTCCGGCACGGAAACGATCGTGCTGGCAACGAGTCAGTCGGATCTCAATCTGTACAGGCTGCTGTTTGCCACGGCCGAAGGTATGGTCAAGGTCGTGGACGGCGGAGAGTTTGACGTCACGAGAAAGACGGTGGCGGCGACGAAGCTTTCGGACAAGGACGAAGTGGCAGGCGTCCGGGTGATCTCGGGCCAGCAGTATGCGGTCTTTGGCACGAAGGAAGGATACTTCTTAAAGTGCGAGATCGAGCAGCTTCCCTATATGAAGAAGACCGCGGCCGGCGCCAGAGGCATGAAGCTGTCGAAGGGAGACAGGATCGAAGGCGTCTATGTCCTTCATCCGTCGGACTCCGGACAGATCCGGTTCCATGAGAAGGATCTGAACATCGCGTCGCTCAAGGTCACGGGACGCGGCGGCAAGGGAAGCAAGCTGAAGAAATAATGCGATACTGAGTCCGTCATGCTTGTTGGCGGAGAGAAGGAGCAGGACATGAGAGTGATTGCGGGAACCATGAGAAGGATGCAGCTGGTGACACCCTCCGGCAACGATACGCGGCCTACGCAGGATCGGATCAAAGAGACGCTCTTTAACATCATCCAGGCTGCGGTGCCGGGCTCTGTCTTTGTCGATGTCTGCGCGGGGAGCGGCGGCATCGGGATCGAGGCGCTTTCCCGCGGCGCGGTGCGGGCTTATTTCATCGAAAACAACAAAAATGCGGTCGCCTGCATTCAGGAGAATCTGCATAAGACGCATTTTGAAGAAGAGGGGACGCTCTTAAAGCAGGATGCCGTATCGGCCCTCCGTCACATCAGGGAAAAGGAAGTCGACCTGATCTATGTCGATCCGCCCTATGAATCCCCCGTCGTGCGGGACATCCTGTCCGCCCTGTCTGCCATGGATTACGTGACGGAGAATACGCAGATCATCGTGGAGACCTCCCTCACGTCCGATTTTACTTTTCTCGAGGATCTGCAGCTTTTCATTACCAGGGAAAAACGCTATAAGGGACAGAGGCATCTCTTTATTGCAAAAAAAGATGGATCGTCCGATTTGTGATATACTATCTAAGAACTTTTTTAAGACAGCAGATAAGGCAGGAGTATCATGAAGTCAGCGATATATCCGGGAAGCTTTGATCCCGTCACCTACGGACACATTGACATCATCCAGCGCGCGGCCAGAATGTTTGATAAAATCACGGTCTGCATCCTGGATAACAAGGCGAAGAGTTCGTTGTTTTCCGTAGAAGAACGTGTTAAAATGTTGAAACTGGTCACGAAGGACATCCCGAATGTCGTCATCGATACGAATGACGGTCTGCTCATCGATTATGCGGAATCGATCGACTGTCATGTGTCGATCCGCGGGCTTCGTGCCGTTACGGATTTTGAATATGAGATGCAGATCGCGCAGACGAACCGCCTTTTGTCGAGAGGGGCGCTTGATACCGTCTTTCTGATGACAAGGCTCCAGTATGCGTATCTGAGTTCTTCCAGCGTTCGCGAAATCGCTTCTTTTGGCGGGGATATTTCTCCTTGTGTTCCCCCCGAAATCGAAGCGATTATTAAAGAAAAATACAAAGAGGCTTACGAAAAACGTAAGGAGAGGAACAATGAACAGTAGAATCGAAGATATCATTGCCCAAATTCAGGAGTATATCGACGGCTGCAAGTATCAGGCGTTTTCGAGCTCCAAGATCATCGTGGACAGGGAGGAACTGTACGGACTGCTGGACGACCTGCACGCTTCCGTCCCCGTGGAGATCGAGCGCCACAGACAAATCATCGCCAATAAAGAAGAGATCCTGAACGATGCCCGCAAAAAGGCCAATCAGCTGATCGAAGAGGCAACGGTACAGACCAACGAACTGATCAATGAGCATGCCATCATGCAGCAGGCCTATACGCAGGCGAATGAAGTGATGGCACTGTCTTCCAGAAAGGCTGACGCCGTCCTCCGGCAGGCCAACGAAGAAGCGACCGCCTACAGAGAGAGCGCCGTCGCATACGTAGAAGGGCTCCTGGATGAACTGGAGACACTCTCCACCAATACGCTGGCCCAGGCCAATGATGCGCACTCTGTTCTTTCCGCAAGCCTTGAAAACTATATCCGTACACTGCGCCAGAACAAACAGGCGCTTGTCCGCGAAAGCCTCGTTCCGGAAGAATCCGAAGGGACGGACGGCGAGTATACAGAGGATGCCGGAGAGGGCACCTCGGAGGAGCTGAAGCTCATCTGAGCTGTATAAAGAAATCACGGAGAGGACAGATACTGCGGTATCTGTCCTTTTTTCATGAAAGGAACCACTTATCCCTGAGGAAACCGGTTCCTTCTGCCAAGCGATGAAAAATGGGGTACAATAAACGCATGAGATCGTTTCAGATCGCGACGGGGGATGCCGGGCAGAGGCTGGATAAGTACATCAAACGACTTTTGCCTTCTGCGGCGGGATCCTTCCCCTATAAGATGTTGCGCAAAAAGAATATCGTAGTGAACGGCAAAAAGGCTGAAGGCGATTACCTGCTACAGGAGGGGGACGAAGTCCGCTTTTATCTGGCGGAGGAGACCTTCTTAAAGCTTTCGCAAAGCGAAACCGCGGGAATCGAAGAGTATGCGCATGCCCTGGCAGCGCTCAAAGAACTGCGGGACGCCATCGTGTATGAAGACGAAGCAGTCCTGATCCTCAATAAGCCGGCCGGCGTCCTTTCGCAGAAGGCGGACAGGGACGATATTTCCGTGAATGAGTGGCTCACAGGCTATCTTCTGGAAAAGGGGGAAGCGACAAAGGAGAGCCTATCGTACTTTAAGCCGACCGCAACGCACCGGTTGGACCGCAATACGAGCGGTCTCCTTGTCTGTGCGAAGACGCTTTCCGCGGAAAGAGAAATGACGAGGCTTTTCAGAGAGGACGGGATCGAGAAGTATTACCGGCTGGTCGTCCTCGGGCAGGTCCCGGTGAGCGGATCGATCGAAGGGTATCTTTTGAAGGACGAAAAGACGAACACCGTGACGTTCTCTAAAGAGGAGGTCCCGGGAAGCAAATACAGCAGGACGGAGTATGTTCGCCTAAGCAGAGAAGTCAGCACGGCCTGCTGCTCGAACGATTATGATACGGTGTCCCTTGTGGAAGCAAGGCTCCTGACGGGGAGAAGCCATCAGCTGCGCGTGCACTTTGCGTCCGCCGGGCACCCGATCCTCTTTGACCCGAAATACGGGAATGAAGAGCGGAACCGTGCGGCGGAAAAGAAGCTTCCGAAGGGCATGCCGAAACGACAGCTGTTGCATTGTCATAAACTCGTGTTTCCGGCACTGACAGGAAGTCTGTCTGCCCTGTCGGAGCGCGAGATCGTAAGCCGTGAGCCGGAGGTTTTCCGGGTCTTTACGGCATCAGAAGAGGAGGCGCAAGGGGAATGAGTTCCTTACGAAACACAGAGATGGATGCTTCCGGGTTCGTGCTGCTCTCGGATTTTGTGCCGGGCATCATCCAGGAGATCCGGTATTACAGCACCTACAATTTCATCGGCGAGCGGATCGACGGATACGAGGAGCCGATCGCGCTGTTAACAAAGGAAGCGGCCAGAGCCTTAAAGGTCGTGGCGGGAGAGATGAACGCGCAGGGATATCGCCTGAAGGTGTTCGATGCCTACCGGCCCGCGAAGGCGGTCAGGCATTTTGAACTCTGGGGGATCGAGGACCTGGATCTGAAGATGAAGTCCTTCTTTTACCCGGACATCGAAAAGCAGGAACTGTTTCAGAGAGGGTACATCTCCAGCCGCTCCGCCCACAGCCGGGGCAGCACCATCGATCTGACGCTCTTTGACATGCAGACCGGAAAAGAAGTGGATATGGGGAGCCCCTTTGATTATTTCAGTGAGCTTTCCCATCCGGACTGCAGAAAGATCACGGATGAGCAGTTTGAGAACCGGATGTTTTTGCAGCGTGCGATGACGCGGAACGGGTTTTTGCCGATCGACTGCGAATGGTGGCATTTTGAACTGGAAAACGAGCCGTACCCGGACACCTACTTTGATTTTCCGGTTTCTCAGGAATCCCTGAAACGCTGACAGAAAGGATGAAGAATGCCTACTTGGAATTCCAGGGGACTGCGGGGCAGCGTCCTCGAAGAGATGATCAACCGGACCAATGAAAAGTACCGGGAAGGGAAGCTGGCGCTGATCCAGAAGGTGCCGACCCCGATCACGCCGGTCCAGATCGATAATGCGACAAGACACATCACACTGGCGTACTTTGACCAGAAGAGCACGGTCGACTACATCGGTGCGGTGCAGGGGATCCCGGTCTGTTTTGATGCTAAGGAATCCGCGGAAAAGACCTTCGCGCTCCAGAATATCCACCCCCATCAGGTGGAATTCATGAAGGAATTCGAAGCGCAGGACGGGATCGCCTTCTTCCTGATCTATTACAGCGGGGAGGATCTGTATTATTACCTGCCGCTTCGGCACTTTCTGCCGTTCTGGGAGCGCGCGGAAAAGGGCGGAAGGAAGAGCTTCCGGTTCGACGAGCTCGATCAGACCTACATCCTTCCGAAAAAACAGGGCGTCCTGGTGCCGTATCTGGAAATGATCAACAAGGATATTTCGGAAAGATAGATTTGACTTTTTCCCGTGATAATGCTAGATTATTACGGTATGCCGCTTGGTGAGGTTCTATGCGCTATGGGCGCGGCTACGGATTGTTGGTACTGCAGTCCGGGCTAAAAAAACAGATCGTTCTGTTTACCGTAATCAGCGAGTCTTTAGAAAGGGAGGTACCGATATGTACGCAATCATTGCAACAGGCGGAAAGCAGTATAAGGTTTCCGAAGGCGATATCATCGAAGTCGAGAAGCTTGAAGCCGAAACCGGCGATACTGTGAAGTTCGACGACGTCCTGGCAGTGGGCGGGGACAGTTTAAAGGTCGGCGCTGATGTGAAGGCCGCCAGCGTGTCCGCTACCGTCATGGAACAGGGCAAGCAGAAAAAAGTCGTTGTCTACCGTTACAAGCCCAAAAAAGGGTATCACAAGAAGAACGGTCACAGACAGCCTTTTACACGCGTAAAGATCGAAAGTATTTCGATCTGACGAAAGCAGTTCGATCTGATTGATTTGAAGGGAGATTATCATGGCTCATAAAAAAGGTATGGGCTCCACAAAGAACGGCCGCGACTCAAATGCGAAGAGACTGGGCGCGAAGCGTGCCGACGGACAGTTCGTCAAGGCCGGCAATATTCTTCACAGACAGCGTGGAACCAAGATCCATCCGGGTCTGAACGTAGGCCGCGGCGGTGATGACACCTTATTTGCAATGAAGGACGGCATCCTTCGTTTCGAGCATGCCGGCAAGTTCAACACCAAGGCAAACGTCTATCCGGTGGAGGAATAATCGTTTTTCAACGAAACACTGACAGGTCCCGCCTTTGCGGGGCCTGTTTTTTTATTCCTTTGAAATTGGGGGCAATAAGGTTACAATTGATACTGACAGAATTTTTGGTCACAAAGGAGAGAATGAAGATGAAAAAAACAATGATCCTTATGATCGCGGCCATGGCGTTTCTGCTGACGGCAGGGTGCGGCGCCGCAACGGCAGAGAATACGGCAGGCAGTACGGAACAGGCTTCCGAAGAAAGTACGGGGGAAGCGGCCGGTCTTGACCTTTCCGCCATCAAGACCGTCGGCGATGCGCTTTCGATCGCCGATAAGGATGAGTATACGGAACAGCAGTCGTTTACGGAGGAAAACTTTGTCTACGCGTTTCAGAAGGACGGCGTCACCTATCGCGTTGTGGCGGATCTGACAAAGGACCTTTCGGATCAGCTGTTTGCGCTCGAATTTGACGACGACTACGATAAAAACGTGGCGCAGCTGATCGGGGATGTCCCCGTAAAAACAGTCGAAAACCTGGATGAGACCATCCTGTCACAGGAAGAGCTGGATCAGCTTATCGGCAAGACCGGGCAGGAACTCTTCGACGCCGGCTGGAGAAGCGGCATGTTCTATAACTACGAGACGTTGGAAGTCTGGCTCGAATACGGGGCATTTGCCTATGACATCCACTTTGACGGGGAAGTCCCAAAGGAGCGCTGGGAAGAATTCGATGTGTATGTCGATCTCGCGGACAAGAAGGTAAAGGACATCCGGTTCGAAGGCCTGGGCGACGCGACGTATCTGGAATAAACAAGCATTCATAAAGGACATTCAAATGGCATTTGCGGATAAGGTAAGAATCACAGTCATCAGCGGAAAGGGCGGCGACGGCCATGTGTCGTTCCGCCGGGAAAAATACGTGCCCAACGGCGGGCCGGACGGCGGCGACGGCGGCAACGGCGGCAGCATCATCCTGGAAGTGGATGAGGGCGTAAACACGCTCTCGGCGTACCGTCATAACCAGAAGTTCAAGGCGGAGCCCGGCGAAGACGGCAGAAAGAAAAAACAGGCCGGGAAGAAGGGAAACGATCTGGTCCTGAAGCTCCCGAAGGGGACGCTGGTGAAAGAAGCGGAAAGCGGGAAGGTGATCGTCGATCTGTCAGGGGACACCAAACGCTTTGTGCTGTTAAAGGGCGGCCACGGCGGCAACGGCAACCAGCATTACGCGACCAGCACCATGCAGGCGCCGAAATACGCACAGCCGGGACAGCCGGCACGGGAACTGAACCTGTTGCTGGAGCTGAAACTGATCGCGGATGTCGGACTCGTCGGCTTTCCGAATGTCGGAAAATCGACGCTCCTTTCCGAGTCGACCAATGCCAGGCCGAAAGTCGCCGATTACCACTTTACGACGCTTGCGCCGATGCTCGGCGTGGTGGATCTGGATGACGAAAGAAGCTTTGTCATGGCGGACATCCCGGGGCTGATCGAAGGCGCCGCGGAAGGCGCAGGGCTCGGACATGATTTCCTGCAGCACATCGAGCGGACGAGAGTCCTGATCCATGTGATCGATGCCGCGGGTTTAGAAGGCAGAGATCCGTTAAACGACATCGATGCGATCAATGCGGAACTGGCAAAGTACAATGCGGACCTCACAAAGAAAAAACAGATCCTTGCCGCCAACAAGACCGATCTTTTGCTGCCGGAAGAGGAAGAGGAGATCCTGCAAAGGCTCCATGAGAAGCTGGATCCTTTGCATGTGCCGGTCTTTTCGATCAGCGCAGCCACCGGAAAGGGCGTGAGAGACCTCCTTTCCAAGGCTCATGAGATCGTCAGCACACAGGAAGAGGACAGCATCGTCTATGCGCAGGAATACGATCCGGAAGAGGCGCTGACCAGGGAAGAACTGCCGTTTACCGTGACGAGGGACAAAAAGACGAAGGACTTCTTGGTCGAAGGACCGCGCGTCGAAAGGATGCTTGGCTATACCAATCTGGAAACCGAGAAGGGATTTATGTTCTTCCAGAAATTTATCGAAGAAAATGGCATTGCCGACGAATTAAAGGCATTGGGAATCCGGGAAGGAGACACCGTAAGGATCTACGGGCACGCGTTTGAATACTATGACTCCTGAAAAAATCGGAATTCTGGGCGGGACGTTCGATCCCATTCATTATGCGCACCTCCTTCTGGCGGAAGAAGCAAAAAGCGCTTTTTCCCTGGATAAAGTCCTTCTGATGCCATCCGGGCATTCCTATATGAAGGAAGAGATGGGGAAGAAGGTGACAAAGGCTTCCGACCGCCTCACCATGGCGAGGCTCTCCGCGCTCGGAGAAAAAGGCCTTTTCGTGAGCGATATGGAGATCCGCCGGGAGGGCAACACCTATACGGCGGATACGCTGGAGGCGCTTGCGAAGGAGAATCCGGACGCAGTCTATTACTTCATCGTCGGAGCGGATACGCTCTGCAACATGCATACCTGGTACAAGCCGGAAACGATCTTTGCTCTCGCAGAGATCTGTGTGGCAGTGCGGGAGGACCAGGTCGAAGAGGAGATACTGCAAGAGACCATAGAAAGACTGCAGAGAGAATACGGGGCCAGAATCCATCGGCTGCCGATCCTCTCTGTCGGGATCTCATCCACCCTGATCAGAGACCGCGTGGCAAGAGGGGAGAGCATCCATTTTCTGACGCCTGCTGCCGTAGAAAGCTATATTCTGGAAAAAGGCCTTTATCAGGATGAATTATCCAATCGGTCAAATTTACCGACCGGGTTGATAAATGAAAATATCGCGCTTTCCAGGGAAAACAGGCTCGAGATCGTCCATAAAGTGGAGGAGATCCTCCCCTACAAGCGCTTCGTGCACAGCTTAGGGGTCGCGGGGACGGCGTACGCGCTTTCCCTGGTCCATGGCGCGGATCCTGAGAGGGCGGAACTTGCCGGTTTTTTGCATGATGTCGGGAAATACCTCTCCAAAGAGGATAAGATCCGGCTTTGTGAGGAGAACGGCCTTCCGGTTTCCGAGATTGAGCGGGATAACGAGGAGCTTTTGCATGCGAAGGCCGGGGCGGTGATCGCCAGGCAGACCTTCGGTGTGGAAGACGAGGAGATCCTCTCCGCCATTCGCTGTCATTCGACCGGGAAACCTGCTATGACGCTGCTTGAAAAGATCCTGTATATTGCGGATTATATTGAGCCCGGGCGGAATCTGGCAAAACGCCTGCCGGAGATCCGGAAAGCGGCATTCCGGGACCTTGATGAAGCGCTTTTGATGATCCTTTCCGATACGCTTACCTATCTCAGGTTAAAGGAAGCGCCCATTGACCCGATGACGGAAGAAACCTATGCGTATTATCAGCAATCGAAATAAACTTGTTTTTTAAAGAAAGGACGGAACATGGCGGAAAAGAAAGATGCATTGATGCTTGCCAGAAAGGCGATCTACGCGCTGGAGGACAAGAAGGCCAAGGATATCAAGGTCATTGATATCAGCGAGGTCTCGGTCCTGGCTGACTACTTCATTATTGCAAGCGGCAGGAACTCCACGCAGATCCAGACCCTTTCCGATGCCGTGATCAAGGCGCTCGGAGAAGAAGGGGTCACGACCAAACAGGTGGAAGGGTACCAGAACGCACAGTGGGTGCTGCTTGACTTCGGCGATCTGATCGTGCACATTTTTGATGAGGAAAACCGGCTGTTTTACGATCTGGAGCGCATCTGGCTGGACGGCAAGCAGATCAACCCTGAGGAGCTTTGAACATCACGAACAGGGCACTGATGCGGATTTTCTGACAAAAAAGACCCCGGGAATGCAGATTCCCGGGGTCTTATATTGCTGAAAAATAAGGATCTCAGCGCATCAGGCGCAGGACCCCGAAGATCTTCCCGAGGATAAGGCAATGATCCACATAGATGGGATCCATGGAGTCGTTTTCCGGCTGCAGACGGATCCTGTCTTTTTCCTTGTAGAAGCGCTTGACGGTGGCCTCCTCGTCGATGAGCGCGACGACGATCTCGCCGTTTTCCGCCGTATCGGCAGAGTTGGCAAAGAGCAGATCGCCGTCAAAGATGCCGGCATTGATCATGGAATCCCCATGCACCCGCATGGCAAAAGACGTCCCCTGCGGGATCATCTCCGCGGGAACGGGGAAGTACTGTTCGATGTTCTGGTCCGCCAGGATCGGCTCCCCGGCGGCGATGCGGCCGACAACGGGAATGGAGACCATCTCGGTGCGGACCATTTGAAAACTGTCGTCACAGATCTCAATGGCACGGGGCTTCGTCGGGTCACGACGGATAAAGCCGTTCTTTTCAAGTGTCTCCAGATGCGAATGCACGGAAGAGGTGGACTTCAAATGTACCTTTTCACAGATCTCCCGCACGGTCGGAGGATATCCCTTCGCCAGGATCTCTTCTTTGATATAATCGAGAATCTGCTGTTGTTTCTCACTGATTCTTCCCTTGGCCATAGCCGCCTCCTTATTCCGAAAAACTCCGTGACAAGCGTATTATAGCATGGTGCGGGCAAAAAGCAAACATATATTCCAAAAATATGTTCGAAAAGACTTGACAGGAGAACAGATGTTCTGTATAGTAACGATATCGAACATATGTTTTCTGTTTGCTTTTAGCTGTTTATACAGGGGAGGATGAAGAGATGTCACACAGGAGAACGAGCCGTCGCAAGAGACAACTGCAGCTGCGCATCAGGATGCTTTTACTGACGCTGGCGGTACTGATCATGTCGGGGGTTGCTTTCGGCGGGATCCGTTCGATGGCGTCCACGGAGAAGAAGATCGTGGAAAAGTATTACACGAGCGTGACGGTGCCCTTTGATGAGACGCTGGAGGATGTGATCCGGGAGAGATTCCTTTCGGGCGCGGAGGAAGTGACCGAGTATTCGTCTTACCGGAGAGAGGTCCTCTCCATCAACCATCTGGAGGAGGTCGGCGGAGAGATCGCGCCGCAGGTGACACCGGGTACGAGCGTCATCCTGCCGTATTATATGATCATTCCGCAGTAGAAGAGGAGTCGTCTTTGTTTTCTTCCCTTTGTTCCCTGTCTCTGAGTTTCACGATATTGGCGGCCTTCTTTCGTCTGTCTTCTTCGATGGCCGCGTAATGCTTTCTCGTGGTGTTGACGTCCTTATGACCGAGGACATCGGCCACGAGATAGATGTCTCCGGTTTCCCGGTAAAGACTTGTTCCGTAGGTGCTCCGCAGTTTATGCGGGGTGATCTTCTTCATGGTCGTTACGAGGGAAGCGTACTTTTTGACCATTTTCTCGACGGCACGGACGGTGATGCGTTTATTCTGCATCGACAGAAAGAGCGCGTTTTCGTGCCCGCTTTCCGGAATGACATTTCTGCGCTCCTGCAGATAGTCCTGCAGGGCTTCAGCCACTTCGTCGCCGAAGTAGACGATGGCATCATATCCGCCCTTCCTGTGGACGCGGATGCCGTTTTCCTTGAAGTTGATATCCTTCAGATCCAGTCCCACGCATTCGGAGACGCGGATCCCGGTACCGAGCATCAGTGTGAGCATGGCGACGTCGCGGACCCTGGTTGCCTTATGGTATTTGAGCTGGGCCTTTGTGAGCGCCGTCCCTTTTTCGACCTGGTTTAAGAGGGTGGATACTTCGTCGGCATCCATGCGGATAATGGGCTTTTCGTGGAGCTTGGGCATCTCGATGAGGGCGGCAATGTCCTTTTCGATCAGTTCCGAGCAGTAAAAATAGTGGTACATGCTGCGGATGGCGGAGAGTTTTCTGGCCTTTCCCCGTTCTCCGTTGGTATAGGTCTTGGTGTCTTTCTGGTAATAAGACGTGTATTCCAGGAATTCCTCAATGTCTTCCTTCTTGATTTGATTCAGAAGATCGAGCGGAAATTCCGTCATGGGGATGCTTTTGAGAGCGGGGTTCGTCGTATGCAGGAATTCGAAGAACACATGCAGGTCATAGGCATAGGCGAGCCGCGTCCTTGCGGACGTACGGTCAGCGATCCCGCGGAAATACTGCTTTAAAAAGGGCGGGAGAGTAGAGAGGATCTCCCGCATCTTCAGCGTATTCTTGTTTTCCTGTTCTTCATAGTAAGCCGCGTTTCCACTGACCGACTGCATTGTGGTTTGTTCCTTTCCCGTATACCATATATTGTTCGCAAAAACATTCTACCATAGTTTGAGAAATTTTTGTGAAAAGAGGCGCAGACCTTGCAAATTCAGGATTCCTCCTGTTTACTTATGTTATAATAGTTTCGTTTTGAGGAGAGATTATGAGATTCAGACCAGATAAAAACCAAATCAAATGGGGGATCACGGCCTTTATCGTCATCGCCCTTTCCATACTGTTTTATTTCTTTGTTTTCTACGGAGGACGGTTTGTCGGCGGGCTCCTCGGGATCCTGCGGGCGCTGAGTGCCGTGATTTACGGCGTGATCCTGGGATATATCCTGACCCCGGTTCTCAATTTTATAGAGGAAAAGATTCTGTTTCCTCTGTTTTCCTCGAAGGATAAGAGCAATCCGATGTCTGTCAAAAGACGCAGCAATATCCGCAAAGCTGCCGTTCCCCTGACGCTCATCCTGTTTTTGCTCCTGTTGTTCGGGACTGTGATGATCATCGTGCCGCAGCTGATCGCGAGCATCCAGAGCATCGCCGCCAGCATGCCGACCTATATCAACAATGTGAACGAGTTTATCACGGTGCACCTGGCGGACATCAATGAAGAGGCGTCAAATTACATCAACCAGGTGATCAATCAGATCTACGAAGGGATCGATAATTTTATCAACACCAAACTTTTGCCGAGCATGACGTCTGTGGTGACCGCCGTATCCAAAAGCGCCCTGCGCGCCATCCAGACGATCTTCAACCTCTTTATCGGACTGATCGTATCGGGGTATATCCTGTATTCCAAAGACACGTTCGCGGCACAGGGAAAGAAGATGGCGTATGCATTTCTGAAGGAAGATACCGCCAACAAGGCGATCGCGGAATGCCGCTTCATTCATCAGACGTTTACGAACTTTTTCGTCGGAAAGATCGTGGATTCCATCATCATCGGCTTCCTTTGTTTTATCGGCACGTCCATCATCGGGACGCCGTATCCGGTCCTGGTTTCCTTTATCATTGGCGTAACAAACATCATTCCGGTCTTCGGACCCTACATCGGGGCTGCGATCGGCGCGATTCTGGTCTTCATGATCCAGCCGCTGGCATCGCTGTATTTCCTGATCTTTGTGCTGATCCTGCAGCAGTTTGACGGCAATATCCTGGGGCCGAGGATTTTAGGGTCCTCCACAGGGCTTCCCAGTTTCTGGGTAATGTTTGCGATCTTCCTGTTCGGCGGCGTCTTCGGACTTCCCGGATGGGTCATCGGCGTGCCGTTATTTGCCGTGATCTACCGGACCATTGCCAGGGCCGTCAACAGGAGGCTTTCTGAAAAGAGCATGGATACGGATACCAATGCCTATATCGAGACGGCCTACGTGGAAGAGGGGAAGATGGTCAATAAGCGGGATGTGACCGACAACCGCTTCAATGCCGGCAAAGCCGAATCTGCCTGGAAGCGGATCCTGGGGATCCGTAACAGACGGAAAAACAATAGTGACAAGGCATAATTCATAGTTTGTTAAATTAGTAACAAATAAACACATCGATAGAAGAGACTGACAGAAGACAAAACATGAGATTTGTAATTCAACGCGTTACTACCGCACAGGTCGAGGTAGACGGAAATATCGTCGGAAAGATCGATGACGGGTTCCTGGTCCTGATCGGGGTCTGTGATACGGACAATAAGGAAATCGCCGACAAAATGGTCGCCAAAATGCAAAAACTGCGCATTTTTGACGATGCGGACGGCAAGACCAATCTGGATATCCATACGATCGGCGGCAATTTGCTCCTGATTTCACAGTTTACGCTGTATGCGGACTGCAGAAAGGGAAACAGACCTTCGTTTATCCGTGCAGGCGCACCGGACCATGCAGAGGACATTTACAACCATATCGTGGATCGCTGCAGAGAAGCGTTTCCGGATGTGCAGACCGGTGTATTCGGTGCTGAAATGCATGTGAGCCTCTTAAATGACGGTCCCTTTACCGTGATCCTGGATTCCGAGGATCTGTTCTGATCCCTGAAAAACCCCCTATGTAAATTCGTTAAAGCTGCCTTTTGCGAACAGTTTGAGATTTAAAAAAACAGGCCTCTTACCTCAGAGACCTGTTTCTTTCTGTATTCTGCAGTCTTTCTATACTCTCGGACAGTCCTCTTTCGATCACTTGCCCTCGAAATCCTCGATGCACTGAATGATCAGTTTGACGGTTCCTTCGATGCCGAGCATCGCCGTGTTGATGCACAGGTCGTAGGTGTCTGAGCGTCCCCATTTTTTGGAGGTGTAATAATTGTAATAGCTCTGACGCTGCTTATCCTTTTTGTTCATCATATCGAGGGCTTTCTGCTCGGTATCGATGTCCGCATAGCGGCTCATGATCTTTTTGACGCGGAAGTCCTCATTTGCCTGGATAAAGATGTTGATGACGTTTGTCTTTTCGCTCAGCGCGCTGTCCGCACAACGGCCGATAAAAACGGCAGGCCCCTCTTCTGCCAGCTTCTTGATGGTATCAAACTGTGCCAGAAAGACCTTCTGGGAGATCGGCATATCCACAAAGGAAGATGCGTTGTACCCGAAGGAATAGGTATCCATGACCAGGTTGTAGAGGAATGAGCCGGTCGGCTTTTCGTCGTGCTTTTTGATCATTTCCTGGGCAAAGCCGGAATTCTGCGAGACCTTGCTTAAGAGTTCCTTATCATAGCAGGGAATGCCGAAATGCGCCGCGACTTTTTCGCCGATCTCTCTTCCGCCGGAGCCGAACTGTCTGCCGATCGTGATAATAGTATTCATAGTCTGATCCTTTCAAAATAATGGTTTAAAGAAAATATACCACAAATTGCGTTTTCATTCATGAGGAAAGCAAAAAATATCCCCTTACGGCGCGCTTCGAAGCCTTCGCAGGGCTTCTTCAAATACCGCGGGAAGCGGCGCCTCCGTATGGATTTCCTCTCCGGTGCGCGGATGCGTAAAGCCAAGCGTCTTTGCGTGCAGGTACTGTCCTGCGCCGTCCAGTACGCTTCGTCTTCGCCCCGCATACACGGGATCGCCAAGGACCGGGTGCCCGCAGAAAGCCATATGCACACGGATCTGGTGGGTCCTGCCCGTTTCCAGGCGGCATTCGATGAGGGTCGAGGCGGGAAGGTCCCCTTTCTTTTCAAAGCGCTCGAGGACGCGGACATGGGTCACGGCCCGTTTTCCGTCCTTCCGGACCGCCATTTTTTTGCGGTCCTTCACGTCTCTGCCGATGGGCTGATCGATCGTGAAGGCGTCTTCTTCGAGGATCCCGTAGACAAGCGCCGCATACTTACGCTCCGGCGCATGCTCTTTTAAGGCATCCGCCATGACTTTGTGCGCGGCATCGGTCTTGCAGATGAGAAGTGCGCCTGAGGTATCCTTGTCGATGCGGTGGACGATGCCCGGACGTAAGACGCCGTTGATACCGGACAGACTGTAAGTCCCGTCAGGGAGCAGGCAGTGATGCATGACGGCATTCACCAGTGTCCCGCTCCAATGTCCGTGCGAAGGATGGACGACCATGCCCTTTTCTTTATTGACGACCAGGAGGTCGTCATCTTCATACAGGATGGACAGCGGGATGTCTTCCGGGACGATCGAAGGAAGCTCCTGTTCCGGAAGGGACAACAGAATGCGGTCGCCTGCCGTGACCGGACACGAAGGCTTGACGGCCTTATCGTTTAAGAGGATCAGATCCTTTGCAAACAGCGTTTTCAGGTAAGACCTGGAATACGCTTCTTCCAGTTCCTGCACCAGGTAGCGGTCGATCCGCATCCCCTCCTCTTCTTCTCCGACATCAAAGCGTAAGAGGTTCATTTTTTCTTTTTCTTCCCGGGCTGCGGCGTTTCCCTGCGCTTGGAGGAAGACAGAAACTCCAGGTCCTTGTCCTTATAAAACCAGAGCAGCAGAATCATCAGAACGATGGCGCCGCAGGTGACGCAGATGTCCGCGACATTGAAGATGGGGAAATTGATCAGCTTAAAGTAAATAAAGTCTCTGACATACTGAAAACGAAGGCGGTCGATGAGGTTTCCCAGGGCGCCCGCCGCGATCACGACCACGTTCACACGCAGAGGAAGGTGACGCTTCCCGCCCGGCATATTGAAAAGAACGGACGTGATGATGATGAGCACCGCGATGGCGGAGATCACAAAGAACCCTTGTGCCCGCTGCATCATCCCGAAGGCGGCGCCGGCGTTTTCCAGATACTGGAATTCCAGAACGCCCCGGATTAACGGGATCGGATCGGCATCCTTCAAGACCCTCTCCGCCCATTGCTTGGTGGAAAGATCAAGAAACAGGAGGATACCGAATAACGGCAGCATCCAGACAAAGTGGAGAAGGGGCATTTTCTCCCACACACTCTTCTGTTCTTCTTGAAGCGGTCGTTTTGTTTCGTTCATTCCCAGTCGTCCTTTTGCGTTTTCATGAATAAGTGTTTTCATACAAAACGCGGTCCTGACGAACAGGACCGCGTATGGAATTCCCGTTCAATACCAAACAGGATCAGGCAAACGGCATATCAAAGGCAGACGAGGAAGACTCATCGATGCCCATGGATGCGGTGATGTCGCCGGAAATGTCCACGCTCTCCGGGGTGACAACAAAAATATAATGAGAGATTTTCATCAGGTTGCCGCGAATGGCATAGCAGGAACCGGAAGTAAAATCGATGATGCGCTGCGCAATATCGACATCCAGTCCTTCCAGATTCAGAACAACGGTCCGGTTCTCAAGGAGGGTGTCCGTCAGCTCTCTTGCTTCTTCCACGGAAGTCGGCTTAATGACACAGACTTCCATGCCGGCAACGCTTCTTCTGCTTGCTCTTGCACTGCTGTAGCTTGTCTTTTCCGCCATTTTACGCTCCGTTCTATCCTCTTCCGCTGCCGGCGTGCGGTCTCTTCTGAACAGAGACGGTGCCGGTGCTGCGTCCTGAGAATCCAGTTCGTCGAACTCTTCTCCTTCGTAATATTCTTCTTCCGGATTGATCCTCATGGCATTGATCAACTTGTCCATTACGCTCATATGCAAAATCTCCCCTTGAACTTTAGTATAATTATAAGAAAAAATAAACAGATATAATCATTATCTATGGATTATTGGCATGTGTCAACCTAAATGGACGGATTTTTCGCAGGGGAAGAACCCTGTTACTGATAGATCAGCTGGTCCGGCGCGATCTTGGACGCATCCAGAACGATGTAATCGTATTCACTTAACCCATAGACATTATTCGGTACGACGATCGAATACTCGTCGTTGCTGTAAAGGACGTTGATGAGTTTGAAATCGGCATAGCCCTTGTTGATGTTGTAGACGCCGACCAGGGTGCCGAGCGCACTGATCGTATAGGTCTCGTCGGAATCGGGCTTGATGAGCGTATCGCCAAGCCGGAGGGACGTCTGATCCAGGTAATAGTACTCTTCCGTTTCCGAATACGGCGGCGACACGATGAAGTCCGTGGTCTGAGAGCCCGCTTCCGTTGTCCCAAGCCGCAGGACGCCCTGTCCGGAGACCGACTGCGTCAGAAAGTCCTTGGGCACCAGGAAGAACTCGCTCTCCACGATGGCGGTGTTGGGGATCTTGAGTCCGATGCGGTCGGTGTTGAGGATCTCAATGTCGATGTAGCGATCCTGACAGAAGGTGACCATGGAGTTGGTAAAGGAAAGGCTCACATAGAAAAGGTCCTCTTCTTCTCCGGGACGCATGTCCACCTTGGCCCAGGATTCATACTGGTTCTTCAGAAAACGGACCCGGACATAGTTTTCGTCCTTTAAGGCCTGCGCCTCTTCAAGCGAAGAGACCGCGATGACGATGGTCCAGTTTTCATCGGTGCAGAGTTTGAACACCGGATCTCCCTGCGCGATCAGCCGGCCGTTGTCCAGCGTGTCTTTGCGGTATTCATTTCCTTCCAGATCCTTTGCCGTTACGTCTTCAAACAGCGTCTGTTCATACCCGTCGACCGAGTAGACGATATCGCCGGTCGCGGGCGCATAGCCGTAATGAATGGAGGCGGAAAGCCCGCCTTCGTCCATGGCTTCGATCTGGGAAAGGATGGTGTTGCTGGAAAGCTTTCTGGTCGTGCTGAGCACGGAATTCTTGAATTCGTAGACGGAAGAAAAAGAACGGGGTGAAAAATTGGAGATAAAGGAGATCACGTCGGATCGCAGTTCCTTTAAGTTTTCGTCCGTAAACGAAGCCTCTCCCGCGTTCTGGGCATTGATATAATCCATGACGGTACCGGATTCATCAATGGTATAGACGAGGTTGTGATTGCCGATGCGGTCCCCTTCCTCGTGATAATAATTGATATAGCCCGCATAGTCGCTCGTCACGATCTCTTCCCTGCGCAAAGCGATGCCCCGAAAGACGCGGTTCGAAGAAAGAGACCCGCTCTTTACTTCGTAACCCACGATCTTTTCGGTATTCATGTAGGTAAAAATACTGATGAGAATATAGACCAGGATCACGGCAAAAATAATCATGCCGATATTGATATTCCATGGCCTCTTATACGGAACGATGGTATTGGATTGTTGATCTTTGTTTCTTTGCAAGGAAGATCAAAGGGATACGGTGATCAGATCCCTCACAGATTCCGGAAGCTCCGATTCATCGAGCGAAACGCTGACAACGAAATCGACCTCAAAATCGCTGCTGAGCTTCTCCAGTTTTTTCACAAATGCCGGGATCTCTTCGGCCTTTAATCCGGAGAGGTCCAGGAAACTGTCGAAATACATCTGCTGTAAATCATGATCCTGAGAAATGATGCCGCTGACAAAACCGAAGAACTCTTCTGCGCCTTCGATGCCGTAATCGGGAACGCAGATCAGACGGATCCGGTTATTGAGTTCATACATGTGTTTCTTGCTTTTATCCAGATAGCAGATATTGCCGAGAATACTTTTGATTTCAGAATTGACTTTATCGAGTAAGCATGTTGTCTTGCCTTTGCCTTTATTACCAACAATTAATTGAACCAAAGAAGTGCCCTCCCTTAATGTGTAATATTTGAGTCTATTATAATATCAGTTGGGGATCCGTTGCAACAGGCTGTTCATGGATTCATAGAGCGTCCGGTTGTCAGAAGCCCCCATCACGACCGAAATATAAGGCTTTCCGGAAACATCCCTGGAAAGCAGGATCAGGCAGTGTCCTGCGGCATTGGTGGTGCCTGTTTTGCCGCCGATCACGGTAACGCCGGAGGGCGCCGCTACTTCTCCCCGCAGATACCAGTCCGTGGATTTGACCTCGATATGCTTCTCTCCACCCGAAAGATCATGGTAGACCGTGCTGTAGGAGGACATATTGATGATCTCCGAAAACAGGTCGTATTTCATGGCTTCCTGGAAGATCAGGTAGAGGTCGTAAGCGGTGGAATAATGCTCGGAATCGTTTAAGCCGCTGGAATTGATGAAATTGGTGCCGGTGGCGCCGATCCTCGTGGCCTCGGTATTCATCATCGATAAAAACCCTTCGACGCTTCCGCCGATGTTTTCCGCGATCATGATGGCAACGTCGTTGGCGGAATAGATCAAAAGCAGCCGCAGCGCCTGGTCGACCGTCATGGTATCTCCCGCCGCCAGTCCGCAGGTCTGTGCGCCCGCTTCCAAGTTATAGATATTGGAGGAGGCGGTCAGGACGGTCTCCGGGGTACTGTATTTTAAGGCGATCAGCGCCGTCATGACCTTGGTGAGGCTTGCCGGGTAGACCTGCGCATATACGTTTTCCGCGTAGATCGTGTGGATCCGGCTTAAGTCAAAGAGTCCGAGCGACAGCGCCTGGGATTCGATGGGCGTACCAAAGGAGTCCGTCTCGTCCACGACGCAGAGCGAGGACGCATAGGACTGCGCAATATCGGAATTGCCGGAAGTCTTGGCAAACAGCCGGTAACTGACATCCGTCTTATTCTCGGAATACGGAAAAGGAAGGGATCGTCCGCAGCCTGTCAGGAGACAAACGGCAAGGAGGACGGGTAAAAACTTATTTATACATTTCACGCCACTCTAAGTCTCCTCTGTCCAGGGATTTGATGAGAAGTTCCGCACTGGCGAGATTCGTCGCAATGGGAATGTTGTGGTTGTCGCATATTTTGCAAAGGGTATCGGAAGCCTGCTCGTGCTGCTTGGGCGTCAGCGGATCTCTTAAAAAGATCACCAGATCGATCTCATCATGCTCGATCTTGGCATCGATCTGCTGCATGCCCCCGAGATGGCCCGCCAGCTGCTTATGGATCGAAAGGTTCGTCACCTCTTCGATCAGCCTTCCGGTCGTGCCGGTGGAATAGAGGTCGTTTTTGCTTAAGATGGCACGGTAAGCAATGCAGAAATTCTGCATCAGCTTCTTTTTGGCGTCATGCGCAATGAGTGCGATGTTCATCTCCTAACCTCTTTTTGTGATCGGCGTCCTGATCCGGCCGACGGTCGTGGCTGTCATCTGCGGTGCGCTCTGCATACCGACGTTTAAGACAAATCCAAGTCCCAGATACAGGGACAAAAGGCTCGTCAGTCCGTAACTTACAAACGGCAGCGGCAGTCCCGTATTCGGGAGAAGTCCCATGACCACGCCGATATTGATATACCCCTGAAATCCGATCCAGGCCCCGACGCCGGCGCAGATGATCATCCCGGCCGTGTCCTTTGCCTTTCTGGCCAGCATAAAGCAGCGGATCGTGATAAACAGAATGAGAAATACGACGGCGATGCTGCCGATAAAGCCGAATTCCTCACTGATGACCGTGAAAATAAAATCGGTCTGCGACTGCGAAATAAACCCGCTGTTCAGGACGGAACTGATTTCGTTATTATTATACCCCTTTCCCGTCAATTGACCAGAGCCGATGGCGGTAATGGAGTTGAGGGTCTGGAAGGCCAGATCCGGGTACCTCTCCGGGAACAGCCAGCTTAAGATGCGCCCCTGCTGGTAATCGTTCAGGATATCCTGCCCTTCCTGGAGGACCAGGAAGAAAAACATGGCAACGGCGGGGATCGCCGCAGCAAGGACGATCAGTACCAGGCGGTACGGAACGCCGCCGACAAACAGGATCGCACAGAAGATCAGAAAGACCACCACGGTGGTGGAAAGGTCGGGCTGGCGCTGGATCAGGTAAAGGGGCGGCACGATAAAGAGAAGCAGGATAAACGTCATCATGAGCGGGGACAGACGTTCTTTGTACTTCTGGAGGAAGGCCGCAAAAAACAGGATCAGAAGGAGCTTGGCCGCTTCCGAGGGCTGGAAGGTAATGCCGCCGATCGCAAACCAGCGCTGTGCGCCGCCGCCGGTCGATCCAAGCAAAAGGACCAGGATAAGCAGGACGATGGCGAGCAGATAATACAGGACAAATCCCTTTAACAGTTTCGTGTAGTCCAGCATGGAACAGAACACCATGAAAAGGATGCCGACCGCCATGCCCATAAACTGCTTGCTCTGCAGGTCGGGGGCGGCGGACCTGATAGCAAACAGACCGATGGTATTCAGGGTAAGGACCAACAGTACCAGGAGATAATCAAATTGTCGATAGGAAAAGGTCTTAAACATCAGTCTCCGCCGATCGTTCCGCTTTCCAGAACGATGTTCTCTCCTTTCATGAGTTCCTCCAGTTCCTCGGTATGGAAGTAATAGGAAAGCACCGCCTTCGTGATCTGCGCGGCATAGTCGGAGGTATAGCCGTTCGCGACGCGGCAGGCTACAGCCACTTCCGGTCGTGTATAGGGCGCGTAACAGACAAACAGGGCGTGGTTTGGACGGTCGGTCGACTGCTGCGCCGTACCGGTCTTGCCCGCGATCTGGATGGGAAATCCCTGATAATAGGTCTTCCCCCGGATGACGTTGCGCATGCCGGTGTGGATGGCGTTCCAGTAGGATTCGTTCATGTTGATGACGTTGTAGATGACGGGATCCTTCTTCGTCAGGACCAGTCCCGACGCATCGGCAATGCGGTCGATCAGCGTCAGATCATAGCAGGTGCCGCCATTTGCGACCGTGGACACATAACGGGCCAACTGTGCCGTGGTATAACCGCTGTCGGCCTGTCCGATGGAGGCACGGACCGCGTCTTCCGTGGCGATGCGGGGAAGCGCCTCTTCGATCTCCACGCCGGAGGGAACGCCAAGGCCGAACATTTCCGCATATTCCTTCAGGAGGGCAATGCCCCTCTCCGACTGATACTGGCTCTGCGTAAGTCCCAGGCGGTAGCCGACTTCATAGAAAAACAGGTTGCAGGAATGCTCGATGGCCTGCGATACGTTTAATGCCCCGTGCGCGCCCTCGGGATAGATCCAGCACTTGGGCTCGGGCTCTCCGATCTTGTCGAAGACGCCGCCGCAGTAGAGGGTCTCTCCCACATTGATGACGCCTTCGCAGAGGCCGGCGCTGGCTACGACCATCTTGAAGGTGGAACCGGGCGCCGTCTCCTGGTAGGTGGCATAATTGATGAGCGGGGTCGACTGGTTGTTGCGCAGGCTTTCGTAATACACGGGATCCACGCCGTTACTCATCCGGTTGTTGTCAAAACTCGGATAGGAAACCATGGCAAGGACCTGTCCGGTCCGCGGATCCGTGATGACCATGGAGCCGGAATACGGATCCAGGTTCAATTGCGCAGGCGTTAAGTCAAGGTCTGAGATCCGGTTCAGCATAAAGGTGTAGGCGCTTTCCGTGCCGCTGTAGAACTGCGCAAGTTCCGCCTCGTCGACGTCCACCTTTCCCTGCTCCAGCAAAAGGTGGCACATCTGCTTTCCGCTCAGCACATCGTTTAAGAGCATGTTCTGATACAGTCTCTTTTCAATGGTCTTATCCTGGAAAAAGATCTCTTCCATCGCTGTAAGCAGGGCGGAAAACACCTGGTCGGAATCGGAGTACTCCTTCTCGATATTGAGAGACGCAATGCTGATCCAGCCTTTTTCGATGGCATGGGTCAGGAAGGTCTTCAGGGAGATCGTTTCGTTCGTCGTCCAGTCCTGATACACCTCATCTTCCGTATCGATCGCATCCCGCATCAGAATGCCGTCGCTGTAGAGCCTCGAGACCAGGGCGCTCTGATAGATCTGATCCTCCTTTGTCAGTTCCTCATACGCCGTGCCGTTTTCAGAGATCTCCTCTCTCATGCGGTCAAACA
The DNA here is from genome assembly GCA_017627275.1 of Lachnospiraceae bacterium. GTDB lineage: Bacteria > Bacillota > Clostridia > Lachnospirales > Lachnospiraceae > CAG-791. The sequence goes on along the minus strand of JAGAHC010000008.1, from coordinate 35,293 downwards.
CTTCCTCGCGGTAGGCAAGGAAGGCAGCGTGGACCTCCTTTTCCGTACTGCCGGCGTCCTCTGCCGAAAAGTGGGCGGTATCCAGGATGCTGTTGCGGATCAGCGCGTAGTACACGTCGTAGATGGGGATTACGATGTCGGTCGAGTTGTTTTCGTGGTTTTCATAGACCTTGATGTCTTCGATCTTTTCCAACAGGATTCTGGAAAGGTATTTTTCCAAAAGATCATAGGCTGCGATCTGCAGGTTTTTATCGATGGTGAGATACACGTCATTTCCGGCATGGGGTTCCGACAAGAGGGTCTCTTCCAGGACTCTGCCGAGGTTGTCGACGTACACCTGTTTCTTGCCCTTCTTCCCCTGGAGCTGCAGCTCCATGGAGGATTCGATGCCGCTTTTTCCGACGATGTCGCCCGCGGCATAGGAAGGATCCTCTTCCCGTAAAGCGGTCAGTTCCTCGGGGGAAGCCTGTCCGGTATAGCCTAAGATCTGCGAAAAGTATTCGCTGTCGACATAACGGCGGAACGCGCCTTCTTCGACCGTCACGCCGCTTAAGACGTTTCCGCTCTCCATGATGGTCGCGACGGTATCCTGCGAAACACCGAAGGCAACGGTGGCAGGCATGTATTTCTGATAGTTGTTCAGGTTCAGCTGATAGCGGATCGTTACGACCTTTAAGAGTTCATTCTTTTCGTAGCCGAACCCCGGCACGAAGGTCTGCCGGTTGCCGGGTTCCATGTATTCTCCGATGGCGAAGGAACGGCACAGATGGTCGATGATGTCCTGCGGCGTAGATGTCTGCTCCTCGTAGGTCAGGTCATCTGCAGAGAGTCTGCCGAAGACGTCAGCCAGAAACCGAAGGCCTGCCGTACCCTCGTTCCGGAAAACGAAGTTTCCGTTTTCATCGAGCAGGATCCCGAACGAGGCCGTGATCTGGTCGCCGTTTTCTTCGATGATGCGGATGGTCTCCCGCACGATCCGGTTCAGGTCCGCATTCTTGTGCGACGATTCTTCCAGGATGTCCCGGATCACGACGGAGTAGGCAAGCTCATTGTAGGCAAGAAGTTCGCCGTTCCGGTCATAGATGTTGCCGCGGGAAGGGGAAATGGCGACCTCCCGCTGGATCTTTAACTGGAAGGAGTTCAAATACTCTTCTCCCCGGATGATCTGCAATTGGAAGAGCCGGTAAAAAAAGACGATCGAAAGGAGCACGAAAAACAGGCTAAGAAGGAGGATCCGGACATGGATCTTCCGGATTCTCACCAGGAGGTTTCCGATCTGCACTTTCAGCATATTCCGCAGATTACTTAAGAACACTCTTCTCCTCTTCCGCCAGCTCGCTGGCCGTCTTTTCTCTCAGCACCCTTTTGTACAGCAGGGACAAAACGGGATAGAGAATCACTGAAAACAGGCCGGTATAAATGACTTCCGGCAGCAGGATGTGCCGGAAAAAATACCAGCCGTACAAACGGTTCTGAAACAGAAACTGAAACACGAAGCAGTACAGGCCGTACAGGCAATCGAGAAAGGCAATGAACAAGAGCGGAAATTTGATGTCTTCCACATACAGCAGAGAGCCGACCTTTCCCGCGATGAATCCGATCAGTAGATAGATCAGGGCGTAGAACCCAAGGAGGTTTCCGAACAGGACATCGAGGATCAGACCCGAAAGGAAGCCGGCCGTCATACCGGTCAGTTCTCCCGCAAAGATCCCGATGCTGGCGATCAGGATCAGAAGGACATTCGGCACGATGCCGCCGACTTTTAAGGCAGGTACCAGGCTTACCTGCAGAAGGATCCCGGTGAAAAACAAAAGGCAGTAGATCAGAAGGCGGGGAACTCTTTTCATGACGCCTCCCCTATTCCTCAGACGGGAGCTGCTTTTTTCCCATCACCACCAGAACATTGTTCAGGTGCGAAAAATCCGTCGCGGGGATCAGTTCCCCGGATTTGGTCAGATTGTTGGCGTCGTTTTCGATGCTTGCGATATAGCCGATCAGGATGCCCGGCAGATACTTTTCGCTGATATTGGAGGTAACGACCTTATCGCCGATCTTGACGCGGCCTCTCGTATCGTTCAGATGGCCGTAGGAAATGGTGCCGCTCTCATAGAGTTTCAGATCGCCGCTGACCATCAGGATGTCCGAGGTGCTGAGCACCGTGCCGGATACGTTCATATTGTCGTCGATGATGGTGGAGACCCTCGCCCAGTCGGGACCCACGGCCGTGAGCCTGCCGATGAGGCCGTTTTCCGAAAGAACGTTCATGTCGACGAGAAGCCCGTCGTTTTCACCCTTTCCGATGAGGAAGGAATGATACCAGTTGCTGTTGTCTCTGGCGATGATCCTGGCGCCCGTCATCTCATATTCCGGATAGGCTTCTTCGATCTGCAGAAGCTTCCGGAGTTCCATGAGCTCATATTCCTGTTCTTTTAAAACGGTCTGTTCTTCCTGTAAGAGTTTGTTTTCCTCTTTTAAAGCGCGGTTCTCCGCCCGGATCTCTTCCAGTTCCCGCCTGTCGGCATCCTTGCGGATCAGGATCTCTCCGATCGAAGAAACGCCCTTCTGAAACGGCACGATCATATAGTTTGCCACGGTCTCAAAGGGGGAGGCAAAGCCTCTGATATTGAAGGTTAAGACCATCAAAAGGATGCAAAGAAGGCTTAGAAGAAGCAAGAGATACCGTGAAGGGATCCGAATGCTTTCCCGTATGGAGATCTTCTTTCTTCTGTCTGCCATGAAAGCGACCTCTTATTTCCCGAGCCCTTCGATGGTATAGGCAAGGGAGCGGTAATTGGAACGTTTCATCACCTGAGAGAGTCCGATGACCGCGCAGGTGAGCGGGTTTTCGGACAGATTGACGGGGAGGGAGACCTCCAGATTGATCTCCTGCGCAAGGCCCTCTTCCATCGATCCGCCGCCGGTCAAAAAGACGCCGTGGCGATAGATGTCGGCTGCCAGTTCCGGCGGAGTCTTTTCAAGGATCAGCCGGATGCTGTCGGCGATGGTCCGGAAGTTTTCGGAGAGGGTCTCCGCGACGAAGGTGCTGTTGAGGGTTCGCTCGACCGGGAGTCCCGTCACGATGTCGCGGCCGAAAATGCTGCAGGTATCGTCCAGGTGGTCGATGTCATTGTAGAACATGCGCACTTTTTCGGCGGTCTTCATGCCGATGACCAGATTGAATTCACGCCGCACGGCGCTGACGATGGAGGCATCGAAGGAGTGGCCGCCGACCTTGATGAGACGGCTTAACACGATCCCGCCAAGCGACAGGATGGAGATCTCCGTCGTGTCATAGCCCACGTCTACGATCAAGACCCCCTGGGAATTCTTGACATCGATCCCCATGCCCAGACCGTCCGCGATGGCCTTGTCGACGGCATAGACCTTTTTGGCCTTGATCTTCGCGTCCTTGATCAGATCGGAAAAGGCGCGTTTTTCCACTTCCGTGATGTCGGAAGGGACCGTGACATAGAAGTCTCCCGCTTTGAGGCTCCCGTGGGACGCCTGTTTGACAAAGGCGTTCAGCAGGGTCTCCATATTGTGGATATCCGCGATGACGCCGCTGACAATGGGGGAAGAGACCTGAATGCTGGCCGGTGCCTTTTCATACATCTCGTAGGCTTCGTCCCCGTAGGCGATCATGGTCTTACGATTCTCAATGGCGATCATGTTCTTTTCGACGAGGATATCGTCCGTCAGCGCATGATACAGTTTGATATTGTAGGTGCCCAGATCAATGCCGAAAACCGTTGTATTCAAAATGGTATTATCCTCCGTTTGTCAGATGCCCGGATTCTTTCATGCTGCAGTATCTTCCGTCGCCGATCACGATGTGATCGATGAGCGGAATCCCGATGATCTCTCCGGCTTTTGCGACACGCTTTGTCACGGCGATGTCATCCGCACTCGGTGTCGGATCGCCGCTCGGGTGATTGTGCAAAAGCAGGATCGAGACCGCCTTCTTCCGCAGTGCGCGCAAATAGATCTCGCGCGGGTCCAAAAGCGTGCGGTTCACCGTGCCGATGGAGAGGATCTCTTCTGCAATCAGGGACAGCTTGTTGTCGAGAAACAACAGATATGCCTTTTCATGCGGCTCATGCCGCAGTTTTTCCATATAGCAGTCTGCGACGACAGGGGCCTTCGTAAACTGTTGTCTCTCCCCGGCTTTTTCGGAAACCATGCGCTTGGAGAGCTCTGCAAGACATAATATTTTGACCGCTTTGACTTCCCCGATGCCGTCGATTTCGATCAGATCTTCCATCGTGAGGTCATGCAGGACCGATAAAGCGGTGCTGTGTTCATCCCTGATCTGCAGGATCTTTCGTCCCAAATCCGTGGCGGATTCCCTGTTGGTGCCGGTCCTTAAGACAATAGCCAGAAGTTCGGCATTTGTGAGGGATCCCGCGCCGTGTTTTAAGAAGCGTTCGTACGGTAATTCCGCCTGAAATCCTGTTTTTTTCATTCCTGCTCCCTTCGCCTCTCCGGGGCAAAAGAAGCCTTTCAATCATTTTATAGAGATATCAAATGACGGTCAAGGAGATTCTGAATGGCCTTCATGATGCCGTATTTGGCATGCGGGAAGGACAGTCCGCCCTGGAAAAACACGTTGTAAGGCTCCCGCATGGGACCGTCCGCGGAAAGCTCGATGGAGGAACCGGACACAAAGGCGCCGGCCGCCATGATGACATCCGAATCATACCCCGGCATCGGCGCCGGCTCTGCCGATACGAAGCTGTCGACCGGCGAAGCGCTCTGGATCCCCTGGCAGAAGGCAATGAGCTTATCGGGGTCATGCAGGGTAACGGCCTGGATGATGTCGGCCCGCGGCTCGCCGGAAGAAGGAAATACCGGAAATCCCAGCTTTTCAAAGGCTCTTGCCGCAAAGACGGCACCCTTTAAGGCGGCAGCCGAAACGACGGGGCCCATGAAAAAGCCCTGGTACAGGGCCGGCAGGACCTGGAGGGACGCGCCCACTTCTTTTCCGAGCCCGGGACTTGTCAGAAAGACGGCCGCATTGGCAATGCATTCTGCCGTCCCCGCGATATAGCCGCCGGTCGGTGCAAGGCCGCCGCCGGGATTCTTGATCAGAGATCCCACGACCATGTCCGCACCGACTTCGGAGGGCTCTTTCCGATCGATGAATTCGCCGTAGCAGTTGTCCACGAGGACGAGGACATCCGGCCGTTTCTCTTTGATGAGGGCGATCACCTCCCCGATCTTTGCAACCGACAGGCTCTTTCTTGTCTGATAGCCTCTGGAGCGCTGGATGGCAGCCAGACGGATCGAAGGATCGTCCAGCGCCTGCAGGATCTTTTCTTCATCAAAGGAAGAATCGGGAAGAAGGGAGACCTCTTTGTATCGGATGCCGCATTCCTGTAAAGACCCTCTGGAGGGACGGATCCCGATGACTTCTTCCAGGGTGTCGTACGGTTTTCCGGAGACGGAAAGCAGGGTGTCATTCGGACGGAGATTCCCGCGCAGGGCGAGCGTCAGCGCATGGGTCCCGCTGACGATCTGTGGCCTCACCAGGGCGTCCTCCGTGCGGAAATACCCGGCATAGACCTTCTCCAGCGTATCTCTGCCGATGTCGTCATAGCCGTAGCCCGTTGTGCCCTTTAAATGGGCTTCGGAGACATGGGCACGCTGAAAACTCTCCATCACCCGGTACGTATTGTACTCCGCGGTGCGATCGATCTTAGAAAAGGTGTCTGCAAGCTCCTGCAGGCAGTCTTCCGAAAAGCGTAAGACGTCGTCGGTGATCCCGAAGGATGCGGGGAATAAGCTGTCCGTTTCGTTGTGATTCATTGATAATACTCCTTGATCTTTTCCAGTATGGATTCATAAAACCTGTCCCTGTCCCTCTCCTCTTCCAGAGAAAAGAATACGGCACCGGGACTCTTTTTAAACCAGGTAAGCTGCCGTTTTGCAAAATGCCTGGTGTTTTGCTTGATCAGATCGACTGCTTCCTGTAAAGAAAGCTGACCGTCAAGATAAAGCAGCAGTTCCTTGTATCCGATCCCCTGCATGGAGACAGACAGGCGGGATACATCCGTAAGGGATGGATATTGTTCCTTCAGAGATATGACTTCCGCTAGAAGTCCTTCTTCCATCATCGCATCGACCCGTCTGTCGATTCGTTCGTAAAGGGTCTTCCTCTCATCGGTAAGGACCAGGTAAAAGACCTTGTAGGGAGAGGTCTTCTCTTTCTGGGTGCGATTGTGGAAAGAAAGCGTCTGTCCCGTCAGGTGATGGTATTCCAATGCCCGGACGATCCGTTTCACGTTGTTCGGATGGATCTCTTTTGCATAGTCGGGGTCTGTCTGCTGGAGCTTTCGGTACAGAGAAAGAACGTCTCCTGCCGCTTCCTGATAGAGCGATTCCCTGTACAGGGGGTCCGTTTCTTCTTCGGTAAAATCCACATCCCGCACAAAGGCGTCCACATAGAATCCCGTTCCGCCGCAGAGGATCGGGAGCTGTCCCTGTTCACGAATCATCCCGTACGCCTTCTTGGCTTCTGTAAGAAAGCGCATGACATTCCACTCTTCTTCGGGAGACAGGATGTCGATCAGATAATGGGGGATGCCGCGTCTTTCTTCTTCCCGGACCTTTGCCGTTCCGATGTCCATCCCGCGGTAGACCTGCATGGAGTCGGCGGAAAGGACGGCGCCGTCTAAGTGCTTAGCCAGAAACAGCGCGAGGTCGCTCTTGCCGACCGCGGTGGGACCGGCGACAACGATGAGGGGTTCTTTTTGGTTGTCCTCAAACGATACGTTTGAATTTTCGTTCGATCTCATGCTTTGTCAACTCGATCATGGTCGGTCTTCCGTGCGGACAGTGGTAGGGGTCGTCCAGAGAAAGCATGGAAGCGATCAATGCCTTTGCTTCTTCCTCCCGCAGGCGCTGTCCGCCCTTGACGGAAGCCTTGCAGGACATATCGGCAATCTTCTGCAGGATCTCCGTGGGCGTCTTCCCGCCCCGGTCATCCATCCATTCCTGCAGGGTATCCTTAAAGAGTGTTTCCGGGTCTGCTCCGTAGAGCGTTGTCGGCACCTCGCGCAGGGCGATGCTTCCGCCGCCCATTTCCTCTACGATAAATCCCAGCTGCAAGAAAGCTTCTTTGGTCTCCGCAAAGGCCGCTTCTTCTCTCGCAGTCAGCGTGAGGATCTTCGCGGGAAGGATCTGCTGGCTGGGAGCGGGGCCTTCCTGATTCTCCGACAGGGTACGCATGAGTTTTTCGTAATTGACCTTTTCGTGTGCCGCATGCTGGTCGATGATCAGGAATCTATCTTCCCACTCGATGAGCCAGTAGGTCAGAAACAGTTGTCCGAGGAACCGGAAGGAGGCGGCGTGTTCTTTGGTAAAGACCATTTCCTCCTGGCGGTATGAGATTTCTTTTTCAGGCGTCTTTACTTCTGCCGGAGAAGGGGAAATCCCGTTTGCGTCATAGATTTCCGGCATGTCTGCGATCAGGTCCTGCGCAGATACCGGGGAAACCGGTGTCTGCTCAAAGGGCTCATAATGACTGTCTTTTAAGATGTCCTGCGTCCTTACCGCATCGTCCGCCTTTTTATCATCGGCACTCTCCTTTGCCGTAAGAAGCGTCTCCTTCTGGATCGGTTCATGACGGTGCAGCGCGTTTTCGACTGCCTTTGTCACACATTGGGACACAAAGGCGGGATCCGTAAACCGCACTTCCTTTTTGGCAGGATGGATATTCACGTCGAGGGACTTCGGCGGCAGGGTCATCGACAGGACCGCAAAGGGGAAGCGGTGCTGCATCAGGTTGGTGCCGTATCCCTCTTCGATCGCGGAACAGATAAGCGGCGAAGATAAGACTCTTCCGTTGACGAAGAGGACTTCATAATCCCGGTTGCCGCGGTTGAGCGCGGGGTGGCCGATAAAGCCTTCGATTGAAAGATCGTCTTTTGCAAAGGAAAGCGGCAGCAGGTGGGTCGTTACTTCCTTCCCGTAGATGCGGTACAGGATCTCCTTCAGATCGCCGTTGCCGGTCGTATGAAGTCTGTCTTTCCCGTTCACGATGTAGTGGAAGGAAATATCCGGGTGCGACAGGGCAAGGTGTTCCACGGCTTCCGTGATGTAGGAAGCTTCCGTCGGAGCCTGCTTTAAAAACTTTTTACGAACGGGGACATTGTAAAACAGATCCCGCACGATCACGGTGGTGCCGTCGGGCGCGCCGATCTCCTCGTAATAGAGCCCGCCCTCTTCCGTTCCGTTCGAAAACAGAGGCGAGTTCGTCACGCGAAAGCCGGTGAGCGAATCCTTCTGTTTGGTGATCATCTCCACCTTGGAGACGGCTGCGATGCTGGAGAGCGCCTCGCCGCGGAAACCTAAGGTGGTAAGCGCCATCAGGTCCTGTTCGTCCCTGATCTTACTGGTCGCGTGTCTTAAAAAAGCGCCCGGGATGTCTGCGCGGTCGATCCCTGTTCCGTTGTCCGTGACACGGATCAGAGAGATCCCGCCGTCTCTGATCTCGATGCTGACAGCCCCTGCGCCGGCGTCCAGCGCGTTTTCAACGAGTTCCTTGACGACATTGACCGGCTTCTCCACGACCTCTCCGGCCGCGATCCGGGCAATAGTCTCTTCGCTTAACAGTTTTATCTTAGGCGTTGCCATGCGGTGTGCTCCAGGTATTGTTGAGTTCATTCTGCATCCGGTACAGGGTGTTCAGGGCGTCAAGCGGCGTGAGGGCCGAAATATCAATCTCCCGGATCTCCTTCAGGATGTCTTCTTCATTCAGGGTATCGAAAAAGGACATCTGCTTCAGATCGACTTCATCGTAGTGTCTGGGTTTTCCGGAGCCTTTCTTTTCCGACGGAATGTCGATCTTCTCCATTCGCTCCGTGATGTCATTGTCGGTCAGCGTACTGACGATCTCCTTCGCGCGGTCGGTCACCATTGAAGGGACGCCGGCGAGTCTTGCCACCTGGATGCCGTAGCTCTGGTCCGCGCCGCCGCGAATGATCTTGCGGAGGAAAATGATGTTGTCTCCGCTCTCCTTCACCGCCACACAATAGTTTCGTACGTTTTTGATCTTGCCTTCGAGCTCGGTCAGCTCATGATAGTGGGTGGCAAAGAGGGTCTTGGCGCCGATCAGCTTTTTATTGCAGATGTGCTCGATGACGGCCCAGGCGATGGAGAGGCCGTCAAAGGTGGAAGTACCTCTTCCGATCTCATCCAGGATCAGCAGGCTCTTTGCCGTGGCGTTGCGCAGGATGTTTGCGACTTCGTTCATTTCGACCATGAAGGTACTCTGGCCGCTTGCCAGATCATCCGAAGCCCCGACCCTCGTGAAGATACGGTCGACGATACAAAGATCCGCTTCTGCGGCGGGAACAAAACTTCCGATCTGGGCAAGGAGGCAGATGAGGGCCACCTGCCGCATATAGGTGCTCTTGCCGGCCATGTTGGGGCCCGTGATGATGGCGATCATATCCTTGTCCGAATCGAGGAACGTGTCGTTTGGCACGAATTCGTGGGTCACCATCTTCTCGACCACGGGATGTCTGCCGTCCTTGATGGTAATGCTCCCCTTTTCGTTAAAGGACGGGCGAACGTAATGGTTCTGTTCGGCGATGAGAGCAAGGGAACAAAGGGCATCCAGCGTGGCGATGGCTTCGGAGGTCTTACGCACGCGCTCGGCATTCTCCGCGATCGTATCGCGTACCCTGCAGAAGACTTCGTATTCCAGCGTATTCAGCTTGTCTTCCGCATGGAGGATATTGTCTTCGAGCCGCTTTAATTCCTCGGTCGTATAGCGCTCCGACCCGGTGAGGGTCTGTTTTCGGATATAGTCGGCAGGGACAAGGTCCTTATAGGAATTCGTGACATCCAGATAATAGCCGAAGACCTTGTTGTATTTGATCTTCAGGTTCTTGATGCCGGTCCTTGCCTTTTCCTTTTCCTCCAGGTCGATCAGCCACTGCTTTCCTTCCGTGCGGACGCTCTTTAAGGTATCGATGTCCTTATCAAATCCCTGCTTGATGATGCCGCCCTCCTTGACGGTCAGCGGAGCATCTTCATCCAGCGAAGAAGAAAGCAGGTCATACAGGTCGGTCAGAGGATCCAGATTCTGCAAAAGTTCTGCCAGAAGGGACGATGCGCCCTCACTGACAAGCGGTGCCAGGATCGTCCGGATGGGCGGAAGGTGCGACAGGGAGGAAGCAAACGAAAGAAGGTCCCTCGGATTGGCATGGGCATAAACGATCCTTGTGAGGAGCCGCTCCAGATCATAGACTGGCTTTAAGTACTCCCGGATCTCCTCCCGGTCCACGCTGTGGTCCTTTAAGGCTTCCACGGCGTCGAGCCTTGCGAGGATCGCTTCCTTTTGCAGAAGCGGCTGTTCCAGAAAAGTTTTGAGCATTCTGGCACCCATGGCGGTCCCGGTCTTGTCGAGGACCCATAGCAGGGAGCCCCGCTTCTCTTTTTCCCGCATGGTGGAAGTCAGTTCCAGACTTCTTCTCGTCGAATGGTCGAGCAGCATGTACTGTCCGCCCGTGTAAACATCCAGATGCGTGATGCCGTTCAGATCGTTCTTCTGCGTTTCCTTCAGGTACTGCAGAAGGGCGCCCGCCGCACACTGCGCAAGAGGCATGGCGCTTAAGCCAAGCGCCGTCACCGAAGAAACGCCGAACTTATGACACAGGACTTTTGCGGCGGTATCCTCCCGGAAATACTCTTCCGTCAGGACCTGGAGCGGTGTGCGCAGCTCTTTTTCCAGCAGGTCGGTCTTTACGCCGCTGATCATAAAGGCATCATCCGCAAGGACTTCGGACGGAGAAAGCTTCAGGATCTCGTCCAGGGTGTTCTGGAGGCTGGTTGTCTGTGTGACGCGGAAACTCCCCGTCGTGATATCGCAGACGGCGATGCCTGCCTCTCCCGCGTCATAATGCAGGCAGAGGATGTAGTGGTTGGTCTTTTCGTCGAGGGAAGCCATGTCGATGTTGGTCCCGGGCGTCACGACGCGGATGACCTCGCGCTTCACGATGCCCTTTGCTTCTTTGGGATCCTCGACCTGTTCGCAGATCGCGACATGATATCCCTTTTCCACGAGCTTTGTGATATAGGTGTCCGCCGCATGAAAAGGCACGCCGCACATCGGCGCGCGTTCGGTCAGCCCGCAGTTTTTTCCGGTCAGGGTCAGCTCCAGTTCTCTGGAAACCAGGACCGCGTCCGAAAAGAACATTTCATAGAAATCACCCAGACGGTAAAACAGGATGGCGTTCCTGTTCGCGAGCTTGGTGGTGAGATAATGCATCATCATGGGAGAGATCTTGTCGATCTCCTCCTTCGGGATCTCCGGAAAGGCGGCAAGGATCTCGTTTTTTACGCTCTGTGTTTCTTCCAACGTTACTCCTTTGCGATTTCTCCGAAATAATAAAACCCGTGGCATTCCTTTAAGAAAACCTTCCGGAACGAACCGATGAGGGAGGGATCCCCCGGCACGTGTACGATCATATTGTTGGAAAGCCTTCCGGTGATCAGGGAAGGATCTTTTTCGTTCACTTCTTCAAAGAGCGCCGTGTGCGTCTCTCCTTCCAGAAGGCCTGCCCGAATCCTTGCGTTATGCTGTACCCGCGCAAGGACCCTGTCAAAGGCGGCATGGATCTCCTCGTCCGTCAGCGCCTTGGGAAGTGCGGCGGCCGGCGTCCCTCTTCGCGGGGAATAGATAAAGGTATAGGCGTTGTCGAACTGCACGCGGTCGATCACATCGAGGGTGTCTTCCACATCCTCCATGGTTTCCGTGGGGAATCCGACGATGATGTCCGTGGTAATCGCCACATCCGGCAGATCTCTTCGGATCCTTTCCGCCAGGGAAAGATAATCCTCTTTTGTATATCTCCGGTTCATCTCCCGAAGGATTTTTGTCGATCCCGACTGCAGGGGAAGGTGGATGTGCCTTGCGACCGTCTTTTCTTCCGCGATGACCTGCAGGAGTTCCGGGGAAAAGTCCTTTGGGTGCGGTGTCATGAATCGGACGCGGGCAAGCCCTTCGACGTGGGAAACTTCCCGCAAAAGTTCCGGGAAGGTACAGGCTTTTTCAAGGCCTCTTCCGTAGCTGTTGACGTTCTGCCCAAGGAGCATGACTTCCTTTACGCCGCTTTGTACGAGCGTCCTGATCTCCGCAAGGATCTCTTCCTTCTCCCGGGAACGCTCTCTTCCGCGCACATAGGGAACGATGCAATAGCTGCAGAAATTGTTGCAGCCGAACATGATGTTAACGCCGGATTTAAAGGGATATTTCCGGTCGGTCGGCAGATCCTCCAGAATGTCGTCGGTCTTCTCCCAGATATCGATCACCGGTGCGTCCTGCGTATACATGGTATACAGGTATTCCGGGAAGCGGTAAAGGTTGTGCGTACCGAAGATCAGATCCACATAGGGGTAGCTCTTTTTAATCTTCTCCACGTTCGATGCTTCCTGCATCATGCAGCCGCAGAGGGCGATCTTCGCGTGGGGCCGTTTTTTCTTCAGATGGGACAGGCGTCCCAGTCTCCCAAACAGCCGCTGGTCCGCGTTGTCGCGCACGGTACAGGTATTGAAAAGGACGAGGTCCGCGTCTTCCGTTTCGCTCATCAGAAACCCTGCCGCCTTTAATACGCCGGAGAGTTTCTCGGAATCCTTGGCATTCATCTGGCAGCCGAAGGTCACGACATGAAACGTAAGCGGCGCCTTCCTTTCCGCAAAAAGGTCTTCCGTAAGCGTACGCAGTTTCTCAAGATAAGCGTCCTGTCTTATCTTCTCTTTGGAATGAAAATCGGGTGTATTTGTCATAACAATCTATTCTAGCACAAAGAAGCGTCAGATGGGGTCATTCACCTCATAGAGATAGGCGTTTCGTTTTTTTCCGACACGCTTTACCACCTGCATGTCGTGCAGGATCTGCAGGACCGTGGAAAAGCCCTCTTTTCGATAGTGCAGGGTTTTTGCGAGGTCGGCGGAGGTAAACGGCTCTTCCAGTTCCGGCGGAAGAAACTGCATGTAATCTTCCTTACCCCTAAGGACCATCCTGTCGTTTAAACGCAGCGGGATCCGGTCGTAGCGGTGGGAGCCGCGTTTTCCTTTTCTGGCATAGCCGTCCTGCAGGCGGTATTCCTCCACGTCCAAAAGAAGGAGTTCTATCGTCAGATTCTTCTCTTTCAAAAAGGGCCGTATCTTATAGAGTTCCGAAAAGGCGGTGTAAAAACTGCCGTGCAGAGGGGAAGTTCTGCGCTCTCCCGCCTTGCCCGTTACGGGATCCACCCAGATGATCCATTTGTTCTGAGGGATGGGATAGACGACGCGGACGGGATAGACCGGGAGAAAGGCGCTGAGTTTGTTCCGCAGCCTGTGAAACTGGGCCGTCTGGATCTCGATGACCTCTTCTCCGGTAAAAATATCGGCAATGTAGTTAAGCAGCGGGATCTCCTGATGGTCCAGATCCGGATCGCAGAAATTCTTTAAAACGGCATGCATGGTTTTTTCCATCTGCATGCCGATGCCGTGCCGTTCTCTCTCCGAAAACGTTAAGACCATATCCTTTGCTTCTTCAAAGAATCGAAGCTCCTGAGCAGTTACCATGGCTTTCGCACCAGGTGTTTGCGGATGTAGGAAAAGGTCTCTTCCTCTCCTTTTTCCGCAAGCATTTTCAAAAGTGAGTACAGCAGGTCATACGTCTCCGGATGGAGAAGGACTCTGTTTTTGGGCGCCCGTTCAAAATAAGCAAGCGGATGCTGATCCGTGTACTTCTCTTTCTGATAGACCTTGGATGCGGCGATCCGGTCCATGAACATCTCGATCACATAGCAGCCCGGCATCTTCATCGGAATGATGGCGTCCTCCGCGCGGTCTGCCCCCTTCGGGTTGTAATCCATCCAGTATTCATAGTGGTGCTTGTTGCGCCCCTTGTGATGGAGCCAGGCGGTGGAGATGCCGACATCGTCGCGCTCGGCATTATTGGGACTGCGGTCGCCCTGAAAGTATCTCGCGCCGATCAGAAACTCCGAGGGCGAATATTTGGAGAGGTCGTGCATCAGACCCTGGCGGATAAGGCCGACTGCAAAGCAGCCCTTCATCACAAGGTATTTGTGATGCGTAATGGTGAGAAAATGTCCCACTGTTTTCTGCAAGGTGATCGGCTCGTTATGATGCATCGTTTCACCTGCTTTCCGGAACGGCCGTAAGGATCTGTACGGAACGCTCCCTGATGAGGAGGTGATGCTGTTCCGTCAGGACCTGCGGCATTTCAGGGAACGGATCCTTCTGAAAGGTATCCATGGTAAGCGCCCAGACATACCCGTCCGGCAGATGGGGAAGGCCGAGCTCCTGCCGCTTCCAGTGCATGTTGAGAGCAAGACAGACGGCATAGGGATCCTCTTTCCCGTCTCCTTTGTAGACGATGCCGATGGTACGGTCCTCGTTTTGAAAGGACGGCTTCCAGGCTTCCTTTCCGTGGAGAGAGACTTCCGGCAGGACCTTGTCCTTGCCCGTGCTCATCAGAATGGAGCGGTCTTTATGCAGAAGACGTAAGGAGGAACGCAGAGAAAGGAGCTTCGTGACAAAGGAAAGCGTCTCCTTTGCGGGAGCGGTCTTCTTCCACTGCACCCAGCCGACTTCGTTGTCCTGACAGTAGGGATTGTTGTTTCCGCCCTGTTCGTTTAATACTTCATCCCCTTCGCGCAGCCGGAGCGCGCCCTGTGAAAAGGCAAGCACTGTAAAGAGGTTGCGGATCTGGCGCATCCGAAGCGCCTTGATCTCCTTTTTGGAGGAAGGTCCTTCTACCCCGCAGTTCCAGCTGTCGTTGTAGTCTTCTCCGTCGCGGTTTTCTTCGCCGTTGTTCTCATTGTGTTTCCAGTTGTAGGAAACCAGGTCAAAGGCCGTAAACCCGGAGAAATCCGTGAGGGAGGATACCGTTTCCTGATCTCCTCCGACCTGCAGAAGAAGGCGGACAAAGTCTCGCAGGATGCCGGCGTCACCCTTTGCAAAGCGCCGTAACAGATGACGCGAAGAACGGTCGATGAAGCCCTGTCTCTTTCTTTCGGGAGAAAAGACCTGTGTGTTCTCCGTCAGAAGATACAGATCCTGCAGCAGAGGGTCGTCTGCGATCATGGAAGCGACCGGGTGGATGCCGATCAGGCGGATGCCGTCGATCCCGTAGGCAGTCCGGTAAAAGCGGATGACACGCAGCGCTTCCTCTGCGGAAAACGTTTCCGGAAAATGAAACTGCAGATACAGGAGGATCCCGTTTTCATGACAGGCGCTCAGAAACGAAAGAAACGATTCTTCCGCATTGCCGGTTGCCGAAAAGGCGGGATTCAGCGCGTAGTAATAGCCCGTTCCGTATCCCCAGTAATTGTTTTCGCTCTTTGCGGGAACATAGACCGGCATGCATTCGATGGCGTTGACAGAAAGCGACCGCAGATACGGGATCTTTGCAACGACCCCTTCAAAGGTGCCGCGGAGCTTTTGCGGAACGGAAGCATCCGTCCTGGTGAAGCCTTTGACATGCAGACCGTACAGAATCTGCTCCCGGAGAGGAACAGACAAAAAGTCCTTTACGGGGAAGTCTCCGTTTGGAAGAAAGAATCCGTAGAGCGGGTGATCAGAGGGCGATCCCGTCAATACGGCACGGGCCAGAGGATCGGGGTAAAACGCCCCGTCCAGGGTATAAAAGTAGCCGTATTCCGAAGGGGAAAGTCCCTCTGCCCGGACGCTGTACAACGCTCCGTATCCGGATCCTTCCGGGAAGGCGTACACCGTCTCCTGCTGCGTCTTCAGATGTACCAGATGAAGAAGCAGACTTCCGCCGCTTTTGTTGGCGATCGAAAAGCGCACGCTTCTTTCCCCCGGTCCGTGCAGGACAAGGGTGCCGGGATCATAGGAAAAACAGGGGGAAAAGGTCAGCGTCTTAGTCATGCAGTCTCTCTTTCCAGTTTTTCAATGCCGACGCGGATGCGGTGCAGGCTTTCTTCCTTTCCGAGGATCTCCATGATCTGCGTGGCGCCGGCGGGCGTGACGGCTTTTCCGGAGACCGCAGTCCGAAGCGGCCAGAGCGCATATCCGTTTTTGCAGCCGGTTTCTTCCACGTACTGCTGAAGGGTCTGATACAGCGCATCGTTGCTGTAGTCTTCCTGCTTCTCAAAGAGCGGCAGAAGGTCCTTTAAAACAAGGAGCGACGAAGCGGCGTCCGTCTTCATCTTCTTGTGAGTGTACATGTCGATCGAATACTCCGGCAGTTCCTCAAAAAAGTCGATCATCTCCGGAATGTCCGGATACACTTCGATCCTGGTCTTTACCATGTCTGCGATCTGTCGAAGATCCTGTCCCTTGTGGAGGACCTGTTCCAGATACGGACGGGCATTTTCAAAGAATTTGTCTGCGTCCATCGCCTTTAAGTACTCTCCGTTCATCCAGCGGAGCTTTGTGTAATCAAAGACGGCGGGGGATCTGCCGATCCGGTGATAGTCAAAGATCTCTACCAGCTCCTGCAGGGAAAAGATCTCCTGCTCTGAATCGGGAGACCATCCGAGCAGCGCAATAAAATTGACGACGGCTTCCGGGACGAATCCCTGCGCGATCAGGTCTTCATAGGAGGAGTGGCCGCTGCGCTTGCTGAGCTTATGATGATCCTCGTCGGTAATCAGAGGACAGTGAATGTATTTCGGGACCTCCCATCCGTAGGCTTCATACAGACGGTTGTATTTCGGGGAAGAGGAAATATATTCATTGCCGCGCACGACATGCGTGATCCCCATCAGGTGGTCGTCGATGACATTGGCGAAGTTATAGGTGGGATAACCGTCCGATTTGATCAGGATCATATCGTCCAGTTCCTTGTTCTCCACCGTGATGTCCCCGTAGAGTTCATCGTGAAAAGTGGTCGTCCCTTCTTTGGGATTGTTCTGGCGGATGACAAAGGGCTTGCCTTCCTCCAGATTCTTTTTTACTTCCTCCTCCGACAGGGAAAGGCAGTGTTTATCGTAGACGCTGACTTCCTTCCCGTCGATCGTCTGCGTCAGAGTCTTCAGCCTCTCCGGAGTGCAGAAACAGTAATACGCTTCCTTTTTCTCCACCAGCTGTCTGGCATAGTCCATATAAATGCCGGCCTTCATCCGCTCACTCTGGACGTAGGGACCAACGTCCCCCGGTTTGTCCGGGCTCTCATCCGGAATGAGACCGGTCTCTGCCAAAGTCCGGTTGATGATGTCGACCGCGCCTTCGACTTCGCGTTCCTGATCGGTATCTTCGATCCGGAGGAGGTAATCTCCGTTCTCATGTTTGGCAATGAGGTAGGCGTAGAGGGCTGTCCGCAGATTGCCGACGTGCATTCTTCCCGTGGGTGACGGGGCGTAACGTGTGCGAATTTTCATAAGTCTTCTCCTGTCTTTTTATTGAATGCCGGTAGATCCGAAGCCCCCGCGGTCTTCTCCGTCCAGGTGCTCCACTTCCTCAAAGTGAATGTCCGGCTGTTTTTTCATGATCCGAAACTGTGCGATCCTGTCGCCGAAATGGATCGTCGTATCACGGACGGCCAGCACCGGCATGTGCCAGATATCTCCGTTTCCGTGGTAGGACTCGTCGACGACGCCCATGTGATTGGTCTGCAAAAGACCGAAATTCTTAAAGGTGGAACTGCGCGGAACGATGTGCGCTTCATACCCTTTCGGAAGTTCCATGGCCACCCCGAGATTGATGAGGCGGGATTCGCCTTCTTTGAGCGACACGTCCTCGGCGGCCCGTAAGTCGATCCAGTCGGACTTTCCGGCGATGGGTTTTAAGCGCTCGATTTGGTCATTGATGTAGCGGATGCGAATGGTCTCCATGGTTTACTCCGTTTTGTATTGTAATGCGGCGTTTGATGCCAGTGTATCACATCTTTCGTTCTCAGGGTGACCGTCATGTCCCTTGACCCAGTAAAAACGCACGTTGTGCGGTGCCTTTGCCGCAAGCAGCCTCTCCCAAAGATCCACGTTCTTGACCGGCTCCTTTTTGGAGGTCTTCCATCCGTTTTTTTGCCAGTGGTCGATCCAGTGCTCCTCGAACGCCTTGACAAGATACTGCGAATCGGAATACAGCTCGACATCACAGGGTCTGTTCAGGGCTTCCAGCGCGACGATCGGCCCCATCAGTTCCATCCGGTTATTGGAGGTCTTCGGGAACCCTTCGGAGTATTCTCTCTCGTGCAGCCTCCCTTTGGAGTCCACATATTGGAGGATCGCGCCGTACCCTCCCGGTCCTTCGGGATTTCCCTTGGCGGCGCCGTCCGTAAAGATCTTTACCTTCATAATGCCCAGACTCCGCTTTCTTCAAAGTGCTCTGCCCGGTTTCTGGCACCGGTCACGATGTCTTTCTCATACCCCATATTCTGCAAAAGAAGGATCGCGTTGCGCGAAACGGCGGGGCCTTCCTGCAGTTTGTACGGGAAGGTAATGTCCTCTCCCGCCATCTCCTCGGTAAAATGCACGTTTGTATACAGCCCATCGAGCATCTTCGTGAGTTCCAGATCGTGTGTGGCCGCAAAGCATAGCAGCTTCTCCTCTCCCATGGTCTTTAAGATCTCCGTGGAGGCGGCAATCCGCTCGATGGTATTGGTGCCCCGCAGGACCTCATCGACAAAACACAGGACCGGGTAGGGCGACTCTTCCTTTGCGGCATCGAGGATCCGCTTGATGGCCTTGATCTCCACCATGAAGTAGCTTTCGCCCTTGAGCAGGTCGTCGTTCAACGACATGGCGGAAAATACGCGGAAGCGGTTTGCACAGTAGTCTCTTGCGCAAACGGTATGCAGCGTCTGCGCCAGGATACAGGAGATCGCGACCGCCCGCAAAAACGTGGATTTGCCGGAAGCGTTGGAGCCGGTGATCAGCATGCTGTTTGTCGTCCGGAAACTGTTGGGGACCGGCGCTTTTAACAACGGATGGTACAGCTCCTCTTCTTCGAGGAAGATCCGTGACGCATCGAAGCGCGGTCTGCAATAGTAAGGAAGCGATCTCCGGAAGGAAGAAACGCTGATGGTGGTATCCATCTTCCCGAGCGCCGTCACCAGGGCATCGATATCCCCGTCCTTGTTCCGGACTTCCCGTAACATCTGATCGAATTTCAAAAGATCGATGTGGAAAAAGATCAGAAGGTAATCGAGCAGAAAATCGAAGGGATTGCCGGAAGCAAATCCGTCTCCGCGCGATAAAAGGAACGAACCTCTCCGGAAGGAGGAAAGCGCTTTTGTCTTTTCCCGCAGGATCTGTTTTTCCTTTGCAAAGACACTGCCGTCTTCCGTCTTTACGATCTCGTCCGCGCTGTTCATCAGACGCAACAGGTAGCGGAACGATACGATATAAGGCTCGATCTTTCGTTTTTCC
Organism: Lachnospiraceae bacterium; assembly: GCA_017627275.1. Taxonomy (GTDB): domain Bacteria; phylum Bacillota; class Clostridia; order Lachnospirales; family Lachnospiraceae; genus CAG-791. The sequence continues at coordinate 15,938 of JAGAHC010000008.1, read as the reverse complement.
GGATAATACGAGATCAGCGAAAACGCAAAGACCGCGATCAGCAAAAGGACAGCCTGCGAGGACGCGAACATCAGAAGCAAAGCGAGGACCGGCAGGATCAGGAAGGGCAGGTGCTTCATGAGCGGCCGCTCTCCCAGCGTATCCAGGTGATCCAGATAATCATAGAGGGAATACTTGTCGCTTCTTCCCGCTCTCGCGAAACACATTTCCAGCCGGAGCCGCTCCTGTTCGTGAGAAGGATCCTCAAAGTAGGAAACGGCCGCCTCGTCAAGAAGGGGATCCGCCCCATCCGGCAGGGGTGTCCTTAAGAGGAAATAAAGGTACTCCTCTCCCGCCGCGGAATGCGTTCTGTCGATCCTGGTATAGATCTCGTCCATATCCAGATCGTCCCAGGTGATATCGTCCAGCTGGTTTTTCAGCCGGTGCTTTTCAAAATAGCGGGGAATCAGCTGAAAACGCTCTAAAGAAACCTTTTTGGCGGGGCTCACGCCGAATGAATACTTCAGGAGCCGGAGCTGTCTTTGCAATTGTCTTCTCTGTTCCGCCCTTCCCAGGAAATAAAACAACAGGATCAGTCCCAGGATGGTCAGGACAAAGGTCAGATTGGCATTATCCAAGAATGCGCCTCCGTATCTTCTCCGCTTCTTCGTACAGGTCGCTCGGCTTGCAGTCGATGTGGAAGGCCCGGTCGATGTCATTGTTCCTTTCATACAGGATCTTTCCGCCGACCATGGTCAGGATGACATTGCTCTTGCTGCCGCTGTAGACGATATTTTTCAGAAGGTTGTTGACGGGCTGCATGTTCGGCTGTCTGATGTCGAGCAGGAAGAGATCCGCAAACTTCCCTTCGGCCAGGCAATTTGCCTCCGGCAGTCCTATGATGTCCGCGCCGTCGGACAGCGCCATCTTCAACACAGCGTCCGCAGGGATGGCGGAGGCATCGTTTTCTCTGTATTTGCCGAGCGCCGTGACAAGGAACATTTCCCGGAACATATCCAGACAGTTGTTGGAGGCGGGGCCGTCTGTTCCGATGGCAACAGCGATACCGTCTTTTAAGTAATCGGCGACCGGCGCGATGCCGCTGGCGAGTTTCAGGTTGGACGCGGGATTGGTCACGACGCTTACGCCGTGTTCCTTCATGCGCTTTCTGTCATCTTCCGTGGTGTGGACCAGATGGTAGCCCGCACCGCCATAGCGGAAGATCCCTTCGTCGCAAAGAAGCGCGACGGGTGTTTTGCCGTAGCGGGCGATGCACTCGTCCACCTCGGTCTTTGTTTCCGCAATGTGCGTGTACACCGGGGCTTCATATTTGGCGGCAAGGGCCGCGATCTCCCGGATCATCTCCACAGAGGTCGTATATTCGGCATGGAAGCCGAGACGGAAGGACGACAGCGGGTTCTTTCCGTTGAGCCGCAGATACCAGTCTTCCAGCTTTTCGACGGAATCATTGAAGTTGTTGATCGCGCTCGTCTGCACCACCCGCATGCCGGCATCGATAAAGGCGTCCGCCGTCCTGTCGGGATTCAGGTACATTTCCATGACGGCCGTCGTTCCGCCGCTTAAGTACTCGAGGATCGCAAGTTTGGTGAGCGTATAGATATCGTCTCCCGTGAGCTTTGCCTCGTACGGAAAGACCTGGTTGTTCAGCCACTCCTGCAGGGGAAGGTCGTCCGCGTTGGAACGCAGAAACGTCATCGCGGAATGCGTATGCGCGTTCTTGAAGCCGGGCAGAAGAAGGTTGTCCTCACAATCGATCTCCCGTTCAAAGGTCTCCTTTTCGCCCGGTGCAAAAGCACCTTTTATGACCTTGCAGATGCGGTCGTTTTCCACATGGACTTCTCCCAGGAAGATCGAAAGACCGCCGTCTTGTTCGGCAGGATTCATGGTCAGGATCTGTGCATTATAAAACCGTATCATTCTTCCTCTCCTATCTTTTTGATAAAGGTTTTGATCAGTCTTTCAAACCGGGGCTCCGCTTCCTTTCCGGCAAGGATGACATCTTCCTCGGAAAGCTTTTCCTTGGAGATGCCGGAAGCCAGATTGGAGATCAGGGAAACACCCGCCACGCGCAGCCCGATGTGTCTGGCGACGTTGGCTTCCACCGCCGTGCTCATGCCCACCATATCCGCGCCGATCGTCTTTAACATCCTTATCTCAGCCGGCGTTTCAAAAGAGGGGCCGGTCAGCTGACAGTACACGCCTTCTTTCAGCGGGATATTCTCTTCTTCCCCCGCCTTCTTTAAAAGGGCCTGCAGGTCCTTGTCGTAAACGGCGCTCATATCATGGAATCTCGGACCTTCCTCCGCATCGTTTTTGCCGATCAGCGGATTCGGTACGAAGGAGGCGATCTGGTCTGTCAGGATGACGAGGCTGCCGACCTGATAGGAATCGTTGATCCCGCCGGAAGCATTGGTCAGGATCAGGGTGTCTGCGCCGAGGCCCGCCATCAGGCGAAGCGGCAGGACCACTTCCTCCATGGAATAGCCTTCATAGTAGTGGATGCGTCCCTTCATGCAGATCACGGGGACGTCTTCCACATATCCGAGGATAAACCTCCCATCGTGTCCCGGTGCGGTCGAGACTGGGAATTCGGGGATGTCCCGGTAGGGGATCTCGCATTCCACACGGATGTTTTTGGCAAAGTTTCCGAGTCCCGATCCGAGCGTGACCGCGACCTTCGGAACAAAGGGCGTGAGGCCCCTTACCATGTTAAGCGCGTTGGATACCCGTTCTGTCATCTTCGCTTCCTTTCTCGTTTGTACGTGCCCTGGTTTCCGGTGTGAGTGCTCCGCGGACGGTGTTGGTCAGAAGTTCGGGAGAAATCTGCGAGAGCACTCCTGTCATCAGAAGGGAGAAGCTGCCCGGTTCGTTCAGCGTGTTGGTGAGGGCGTTTAATACCAGTGTGGTACCCGGGGTCTCGTCCCACTTCAGGATCAGGCAGTCCTTCCTGTGAAAGATCACGGAAAGTTCCCGCTCGAGCGCTTCTTCCAGGAAACACAGGCGCAGGAACAGGACGGTCCGCTCCTCCGGGTCGGTCGTGACCCTTGCCTTGATCCCAACGAGGTAGGGCTCTCCGTTCAGATTGAGGACCGTTCCGGTGCTGTGATCCAGGCGGATCGGCAGACGGTGCCGTACATCCCCGTCCTGCAGGGAAAGGACAAGGATCCCCTGTTCCCTGGTCAGGCAGAGGGAAGTGATCCCTTCGCAGTAATTGTTGTGAATGACCTGCAGCAAAAGGGGCGCGGTCCCGATGCTTTTTACTTCCGTGAAAAATTCCTTTCCCAGATAATCCCGCGCAAAGGCATACGGATCGCCTGTCTGTACGGGGGCGGGGGCGGCTGTCATAAAGTCTCTTACGTTTTTCTTTTTCCACCCCTGTCTTCCGAAGGAATACAACGCAGAAGATGACGGCGGGTTGGAAGAAGTCCGAAGCAGAGCCGGGCCTTTAGGGAGCGGCGTATCCGACGGACGATATCCTCCCGCAAAGAAATCATACACGACCTCCGAGACGCCGCCTTCGAAAAACAGTTCCGGATTGCCGGCATTCGTGGCAATGATCATATCCATATCCGGGAAGCAGTATACGTTCTGTCCGAGCATCCCGTTGTAGGTAAAGATCCCGCGTTCTTTGCCGACCCAGAGATGATACCCGTAATACGGGTGCGTCGGCTTCCCGGTCGCGATCTGCGGAGTGGTGGCTTCCTTTACATAGGCTTCCGAGATCAGCTGTCTTCCGTTCCATCTGCCTTTTTGCAAATACAGAAGGCCCAGCTTGACGGCATCTTCCTGTCTGAGAAACAGGCCCCATCCGCCCTTGCTGTATCCTTCCGGGGAGGTTTCCCAATAGACCTTGCGGATCCCTAAGGGCGTAAAGATCTTCTCCTGCAGGAACTGATCCAGGCGCTTTCCGCTTACCTTCTCCACGATGGCGGAAAGCATAAAGCTGTTCATGCTGTTATAGTCGAACCGGGTGCCGGGAATGCCTTTTAACCCGGTTCCGAAAAAGCCTTCCACCCATCCGGTGGCAGTCACGGCGCCCACTTCGTTGAAAGCCGAACCGCTGCACATGGTCAGAAGGTGACGCACGGTGAGGTTGTGAAAACGGATCGACTGCAGGAGCTTCTGCTGCTGCGGGAAGAAGGACAGGACTGGGGCGTCCAGAGAAAGCTTCCCTTCATCGACGAGCACGCCGACAGCCATCCCCGTAAAGGTCTTGCACATGGAATAGGTCGTATGCCAGAGGCCTTTCACATAGGGGTCGAAAGCTTCTTCATAAATGATCTTGCCGTGTCTTGCGATGGTGACCTGATGAAGCTTTGTGTTCTCGGCATGCGAAAGCGCCTGCAGAAAGGCGTCGAGATAAGCGGGGTCGACGCCTTCTTCTTCCGGGGTGCTCCTCGGAAGCGGATCCGTCCCCTCCGCCACCGTTTCAAATGCCGGTTTTTCGGGGTGATAGGGAACTCTTCCCTTTTTCCCGGGTTTGGAATTAAACAGCTCCCACAGGAGCTCTACAAAAGATATACCGATGCCTGCCATGTATCCTGCCTGACCTTAATCTCTTTTCGGAACGATGTTGTTTTTGTCTTTGTAAATATGGTTTTCCGGAACACAGCCGCGCACCATGGAAAGCGGATAAACATTGCTGTGCCTTCCGATGACGGTGCCCGGGTTCAACACGGAGTTGCAGCCGACTTCCACATGATCGCCCAGCATGGCGCCGACTTTTTTGAGGCCCGTTTCTTCCTCGTCAACGCCAGCATGGATTACGACCAAAGTCTTATCGCTTTTGACATTCGATGTGATGGAACCCGCACCCATGTGTGCCTTAAACCCAAGGACGGAATCTCCGACATAATTATAATGCGGGACCTGCACCCCGTTAAAGAGAATCACGTTTTTGAGCTCCGTGGAATTGCCGACGACGGCGCCCTTTCCGACGATGGCGCAGCCTCTAATGAAAGCACACTGTCTGACTTCCGCCTCCTCGTCGATGATGCAGGGGCCTGCGATATAGGCAGAGTCGAAAACATGCGCGCTTTTGGCAACGTAAATGCCTTCGCCGCGTTTTTCAAACCTGTCTGTCGGCAGGGTTTTGCCAAGTTCTTCAATAAAGGCCTTGATGCGCGGCAGGACCTCCCACGGATATTGCACGTCAGAAAACAGGTCTTTCGCGATGGTTTCATTCAGATCAAACATCTTATCAATTTGAAATTGCTGCAGATTCATTCTTTTTTACTCCTTTTTCTTCTTTCCGGGAACGGGACGGGTAGAACCCGTCGATGATCCGGTACTGGCGAAGCAGTTCGTTTCTGTAATTGGTCTGTTTGATGTAATCGGTTCGCTTCCGGACAAAGTCATCAAGTTTTTGCAGATACTCTTTTTCCGTGACCGTTCCCTCCGCGACCCTGGTCAGTCCGATCTCCCAGCTGGCGGTCAGCTTCGGGTCCAGGAGCGAGCGGATGCAGCTCCGTACGGTGTCATAGATCATTTCCCCGAGTCTGGTCGGCGTGAGGATCTGCGTCTTTTTGTTTAACGAAAGATACCCGTTCGTGACGAGTTTTTTGATGATCTCCGCCCTGGTGGCACTGGTGCCGATGCCGCTGCCTTTGATCTGCTCCCGCAGTTCTTCTTCTTCGATCAGCTGCCCGGCGTTTTCCATCGCCAGGATCATGGAACCGGAATTGTAGCGCTTCGGCGGCGTGGTCTCCCCCTGCTTGATGAAAAAGCGCCGGATGGGAAGCGTCATGCCCTTCTTTAACCTGGATAAGAACTCTCTGACTTCTTCCGAGGAAACGGAAAGCTCGTCTTCCTCTTCTTCTGTCTTTTCCGCCGTCTCTTTTGCCTTCGCGAAACTGTACTGCAGGACCGACCGGAATCCTTCTTCCACGACCGTTTTTACGGAACACGAAAACTCTTCCGGCTTATCTTCTCCGACAACGAGGCGGATCTGGGTACGGCTGTAGAGAGCAGGCGGCAGGAAGATGGACAAAAACCGTCTGCAGATCAGTTCATAAACGTTTCGGGTCGTCTGGTCCAGAGAAGAAAGCGCATTCAGCCCCTGTCCGGTGGGAATGATGGCATAGTGATCGGTGATCGCCTTATCGTTTACATATCTGGTCTTCGACAGCTTTGCCACGCTGTCACCGGCAAGGATGGTATCCACAAAGGGAAGGAGGGCCTGAATGTTCCGTAAGCCCTGCAGATTCTTTTTGATTTCTTTACAGACCGCCGTCGAGATGACTCTCGCATCCGTACGCGGGTAGGTGGTCAGTTTTTTCTCGTACAGAGTCTGCGCCGCCGCAAGGGTCTGATCCGGACTGATCTTAAAAAACCTGGTGCAGTCGTTCTGCAGTTCGGCGAGGTTATACAGAAGCGGTGCGTTCTTTTTTTCCTTTTTTCGGACGACTTCCTTTACCAGCGCCGTCTCGTGCTGTTTCAGTTCTTCCATAAAGCGCAGCGCTTCCGCTTCTTCCCGGAATCCCTTTTCGCCGTACAGGGCAGGATGCTGGTAATAGGCGCTTTGATCCGTGACGCCCCATTCCGCATCAAAAGAGGGATCGCCGAAGGAGCCGAACACGCGGTAAAACGGGGTCTTCTGAAAGGCTCTGATCTCCCTCTCACTCTGCACGACGATGCCGAGCACGCAGGTCATGACACGGCCGATGGCAATGACGCAGCGCTCCAACCCTAAGTGCGCTTTGATGGAAGGCGCATATTTTAAGGTCATGGCGCGCGAAAAGTTGATGCCGATCAGGTAATCTTCCTTGGCGCGCAGATAGGCGGCGGCGGAAAGATTATCGTAGGCGGATTCCGGTTTGGCTTCTCTAATCCCGCGTAAAATCTCTTCCTTTGTCTGGGAATCGATCCAGACACGGAACTGTTTTTTGTCCCTGACACCAGCCATGTCGGCGACCAGCCGATAGATGTACTCCCCTTCTCTTCCGGAGTCCGTACAGACATAGATGGTCTCGACATCGCTTCTTGTTAAAAGGTCTTTGACAATGGCAAACTGCTTTTTGGCATTCGCAAGAACCTCATAACGATAGACATCGGGAATAAAAGGGATGGTGGAAAGTTGCCATCTCTTATACTTTTCGTCATAGCTTTCAGGGTAGGACATCCCGACAAGGTGCCCGACACACCAGGTGATAAAGGTATCGTTTCCCTCGAGATAGCCGTCTCTGCGGGCAAAGGAGATCCCCAGCGCATCGGCAAACTCTCTGGCGACACTCGGTTTTTCAGCGATGAAAACCGTTTTTCCCATTATTTGGCGCTGATGTATCCCAACTTCGTCAGAAGTTCCGCGCACTCGACGGCACCGCCGGCCGCGCCGCGCATCGTGTTGTGGGAAAGACCGATGAACTTGTAGTCAAAGATATGGTCTTCGCGCAGTCTTCCGATCGAGACGCCCATGCCGTATTCAAACCAGACATCTTCCGAAACCTGCGGACGGTTGTCTTCCTCCAGATATTGGATGAAGTGCTTCGGCGCATGCGGCAGATCCAGTTCCTGCGCCTTGCCGCTGTAGGAACGGATTTTTTCAATCAGGACTTCCTTCTCGACCTTTTTGTCGAGATTGACAAAGACGGCCGCCGTATGTCCGTAAAGCACCGGTACGCGGACGCACTGGCAGGTGATGTGATAGGCGTCGCTTGCTACGATCTCATTTCCGACGATCTGGCCGAAGATCTTCAGCGGCTCTTTTTCACTCTTTTCCTCTTCGCCGCCGATGTAGGGAATGATGTTGCCGACCATCTCGGGCCAGCTTTCAAAGGTCTTGCCGGCGCCGGAGATCGCCTGGTACGTCGTGACCGTCAGGTTGTGGGGGCCGAATTCCTCCCAGGCCTTTAAGACGGGCACATAGCTCTGGATCGAGCAGTTTGGCTTGACGGCAATGAAGCCGCGGGTCGTCCCCAGGCGTTTTTTCTGCAGCGGGATGATGTCCGCGTGATCGGCATTGATCTCCGGAATGATCATCGGAACGTCAGGAGTCCAGCGGTGCGCGCTGTTGTTGGAAACTACGGGCGTTTCCGCCAGCGCGTATTCTTCTTCAATGGCGCGGATCTCTTCCTTTGTCATGTCGACGGCGGAAAAACAGAAATCCACTTCCGAAGCGATTTCTTTTACTTCCGAAACATCTTTTAACACGATATTCTTCACGTTTTCCGGGATCGGTTTTTCCATGGCCCAGCGTCCGCTTACCGCTTCTTCATAGGTCTTTCCCTTGGAACGGGGGCTGGCTGCAATGATTTTGATCTCATACCACGGATGATCCGCAAGCAGCGTCACAAAACGCTGACCGACCATTCCTGTTCCGCCCAAAACGGCTACCTTCAATTTTTCCATAACGGTCTCCTTTCCGATCCGAAAACTCATTTATGAGGAATTGTACTCATTTTTAAACAAAGTGGAATCCCACAGGAACCTCCACAATATATGGTATCCATTATACTCAAAACCGGTGAATTAGTAAATTTTTATATGGTGCATATCGACTTTTTGGCCTGCATTCTTTATCATAAAATCATTCAAACGCAGATCCTGCCACGGAGAGCATATTCGCAGTGCTCCTCGCTGTTTGTGTCTGCATTTTTCATCATAGACTCACATAAATCGTAACGGGTTCAGGGGGTAAAAAACATGAACGAAGGAATGGATCACAATTTGGAAATCAATGAGCAGGAACAGATGGCAGCCGAAGAGGTGCAGAACACCGCGCAGGAACTGCGGGACGACGTTGCCGAAGCGCTCGACGAATCCCAGGAACAGGAAGCAAACGGCACCAATTATGTGGAATTAAAGACCACACCGTCCCACGCTGCGAAGCAGAAGGAAGGCAACATCCTGGAAACTCTTCTGCCCTATCTGACTATCCTGTTTGTCGCCATCTCCATGATCGTCTGCTTCAACTTGAATAAAAACATCAAGTCATTGGAACAGAAGGTGACAGACTATCAGAATACGGTATCTTCCATGGAAGGTGAGATCCGTTCTTTAAAGGATGAACTGTCTGTGAAGGACGAATCCTTAAGCGCGGCAAATGAAGACCTGACAGCCACAAAGGATCAGCTGGCCGTGACCGAGGAGTCTCTCGCACAGGCTTTTGAAACCAACGAAACGCTGCAGAGCACGGTCGACGAGATCAACGAAAAGGCCGAAGAACTGCAGGCTACGATAGACGCCGTCAAGGCAAAGATCAAAGAACAGTCCGAAAACGCGGTCGCTTCCGGCGACATCGCCAACAAGGATTTCTGGAATGCCAAGGCGGAAGAAGCCAACGCTTCCAAAGAGAAATTCGCCACCCTCTTAAAGGGCTTTGAGGAATTTGCGGGAACTGAAGAAGAAGCTGTAGAAGAAACGACAGAAGAAGCGGCAGAACCCGCAAAGGAAGAAGCCGCGGAAGCTTCTGAAGAAGAACCGGCAGAAGCATCCGAAGAAGAAAAAGAAGTGATCAAAATCAAGAAGGATACAGAGAAAGACGCAGCCGCCGAAGAGGAAGCCGAGGAACCGGCAGCTGAAACCGAAGAACCTGCAGAGACGGAGGAAACCGGGGAACCTAAGAGCGTCAGCGCCGCCGACGTTGAGAAGGTGATCCTCCTCCTCAGACAGTATCAGGCTTCAAAATAATGGTAAAGAAAAGGAACCACTTTCTCAGGGAAAGTGGTTCCTTTTTTTTCGAGCTGGAAATCAGACTTGAACTGACGACCTGCTGATTACGAATCAGCTGCTCTACCGACTGAGCTATTCCAGCACATGCGAGTTGTCGCACCTACATAAAATAACACAGGCCCCTCTTCTTTTCAAGTAAAAGGGCCTGTGTTTTTTTAGGCCTGATCAATAAAACAAAACGGCAGGGGTTCCGACGGAGATCGCTTCATAGACACTGGGCATCACGGCAGGCGGCACATTGATGCAGCCGTGGGATCCGTTCGTCTGATAAATGGTTCCGCCGAAGCTCCCTCTCCAGTTGGCATCGTGGATCCCGATGCTGTTGCCGATGATGGGCATCCAGTAGGCCACGAAGGAGCGGTAATTGCGTCCGACCAGATAGGTGTTGGTCTGCTTATTGTTGACATAATAGATGCCGCTGGGCGTCCCCATGCCGGCGGACGTGTTCCCGGTGACGATGGGCGTCTCGAGGATCTTGACACCGTTCTGGTAGTAGTAAAGCATCTGCATCCCCATGTCGACTTCCACATAGGTGCTCCCGATGCCGTAATTGACGACACGGGTCTCCGTCCTCTCCTCTACGATCGCGGAATACAGGTACTGCAGTTCGGAAGCGACGTCCATGGCAAACTGCGTGCCGCCGTGCACCTGCACGATCTCTCCGCGCGTCGCAAGAAAGTTCATGGTCTGTCCGTTTGCGGAATACAGTGTCTTTAAGGAATTCAGGAACGAAAGGACCTTCCAGGGATCGACGACATACTTTCCGGTCTCGGGATTGACGTAAAAACTGCCGTCCGGATTCGTGACACACATGGTCTTTGCCATTTCATTGCCGACGGTATAGGTCTGGCCGTTACCGAAATCATAAGTAATGGAGCAATCCGGCGCCTTGCCGTCAAAATAGGCCTTTGCTTCAACGGGCTTCCACAGCACGGTCGTCACAAGGATCGTCAGAAGCATGAAAACAAATGCTGAGCAATGTTTCGTCTTAAAAGACATGGTTTTTTTCCTCTCGCCTGTACAGATTTAGTAAATGAGTAAAGAATCTTTCTAAATATAGCATATTAATAAATTGTGCGCTACTTATTTTTAGGCGTCTGCCTCTTCTGCACTTTTGTCAAAGGTGTCCGCCAGTGACATGCCGGGAGCGACCATCGGGTAGACGCTGTCGTCATGGTCGACGACGCAGTGAAGAAGGAAGGGACGATCCGCTTCCAGCGCCGCAAGAAAGCTCTTCCGAAACGCTTCCTTGCCCGACACCTTCGCGGCGCCGCACCCGAGACCCTGTGCCACCATGCAGTAATCGACCTGATCCTCTAAAACGGTGGCCGAATAATGCTTGTGGTAAAAGAGAGTCTGCCACTGTCTGACCATGCCGAGCGCATGGTTGTCGATCAGGACATCGATCACCTTGATCCCGTACCGGGAAGCCGTGGCAAGTTCATTCATATTCATGCGAAAACAGCCGTCTCCGGTAATATTGATGACGATATAGTCTTCTTTTGCGGTCTTTGCGCCGATCGCCGCACCGAGTCCGTATCCCATGGTCCCAAGGCCCCCTGATGTGATCAGGGTCCGCGGTTTATCGAACGTATAGTACTGTGCCGTCCACATCTGATGCTGTCCGACATCCGTCGTCAGGATGATCTTCTTTCCTTCCGTGAGTCTCTGGATCTCGCGGATCACAAAAGGCGCCGTCAGGGACGCGGTAGAATCAGGATCAAACAGAGGATAGGCTTTCTTCAGATCCTGCACTTTTTTCACCCAGGCCGTATGTTTCTGCGGCGTCAGTTCTTTATTCAGAAGCAGCAGGATCTCCTTCAGATCTCCGACCAGCGAATGGTGCGAAAGAATGTTTTTGTTGATCTCCGCCGGGTCAATATCGATATGCAGGACCTTCGCGTCCGGCGCAAACCGGGACGCATCCCCGATGACGCGGTCATCAAAGCGGGCGCCGAGGGCGATCAGAAGGTCGGACTCCATGACCCCGAAATTGGATGCCTTGGTGCCGTGCATGCCGATCATGCCGGTGTAAAGAGGATCCTTTCCGTCATACACGCCCTTCCCCATCAGGGAATCGCAGACCGGTGCATGCAGGAGGGAAACAAACTTCCGGACTTCCCTGTCGGCCCCGGAGGATACTGCACCGCCGCCGACAAAGACAAAGGGTCTTTCCGCCCGTTTGATCATCGATACGGCTTTCTGAATATCGTCTTTCGTGTAACGTTTGATCTTCCGGAGGTACATCGCAGGCGTCTCCGGTTCGTATTCGTATTTCGTCTGCGTCACGTTTTTGGTGACGTCAACGAGTACCGGTCCCGGTCTTCCGCTTCTGGCAATGGCAAAGGCTCTGCGGATCGCGGGTGCCAGGTCTTTGATATCCTTCACGATGGTGCCGTGTTTGGTGACCGGCATGGTGATGCCGGCGATATCGACTTCCTGAAAACTGTCTTTTCCGAGAAGGGGCAGAGATACGTTGCAGGTGATGGCGACCAACGGGATGGAATCCATATAGGCGGTGGCTATTCCCGTTACCAGATTGGTGGCTCCGGGGCCGCTTGTCGCAAAGCAGACGCCTACCTTGCCGCTGGCTCTGGCATAGCCGTCTGCCGCGTGTGCCGCGCCCTGTTCATGACTTGTCAGAATGTGCGTGATCTCTTTTCTGTTTTTATACAGTGCATCATAGACGTCCAGAATGGAGCCGCCGGGATAGCCGAATACCGTGTCGACGCCCTGCTCCTTCAAACATGCAATGATAATCTCTGCTCCGGAAAGTTTCATAGTATCTCCTGCTGTCTTTAGTCTGTATTCTTTGCCACAAGGATCGCTCCCTTATTGGCGCTCTGCACCATGGAAGCATACCGTAAAAGATATCCGTCCTGCACCTTCGGCGGCTGCGGTTTCCATTCCTTCCTTCTGGCTTCGAGTTCTTCGTCACTGATCCGGATATTCAGGGTATTGGCGGGAATATCGATCTCGATAATATCGCCTTCCTTAATAAACGCGATCGGACCGCCGAGCGCTGCCTCGGGCGAGACGTGGCCGATGGCCGCGCCGCGGGATGCGCCGGAAAACCGGCCGTCTGTTATAAGGGCCACGGTCTTATCGAGTCCCATACCGACGATGGCGGAGGTCGGATTCAGCATCTCGCGCATGCCGGGGCCGCCTTTAGGTCCTTCATAGCGGATGATGACGACGTCGCCGGGATTGATCTTTCCGCCTTTGATGGCGGCAATGGCATCTTCTTCACAGTCAAAGACGCGTGCCGGCCCTTCGTGCTTCATCATTTCCGGGAGCACGGCCGAACGCTTCACGACGGCCGTATCCGGAGCAAGGTTTCCTTTCAGAACGGCAATGCCGCCGGATGCCATAAACGGATTGTCGATCGGGCGGATCACTTCCGGATTCAGATTCATAGCGGATTCGATGTTCTCTCTCACCGTCTTTCCGGTCGCGGTGATCAGATCCAGATGCAGAAGGTCTTTTTTGGAAAGCTCTTTCATGACGGCATAGATTCCGCCGGCCGCATTCAGGTCTTCAATATGATCGCCGCCCGCCGGTGCCAGATGACAGAGATTCGGCGTCCGGTCAGAGATCGCATTACAGTATTCCATATCGAGTTCCACGCCTGCTTCATGTGCAATGGCAGGCAGGTGCAGCATGGTGTTCGTGGAACAGCCAAGCGCCATATCCACGGAAAGCGCGTTTTCAAAGGCTTCCTTTGTCAGGATGTCGCGCGGGCGGATGTTCTTCTCCAGAAGCTCCATGATCTTATAGCCGGCCTGTTTGGCAAGACGGATCCTTGCGGAATAGACGGCGGGAATGGTGCCGTTTCCTTTGAGTCCCATGCCGATGGCCTCGGTCAGGCAGTTCATGGAATTGGCGGTGTACATGCCGGAGCAGGAACCGCAGGTCGGGCAGACGTTTTCTTCAAATTCCAGCAGTTCGTCCGCATTGATCTTTCCGGCTTCATACGCGCCGACCGCCTCAAAGATCGAGGATAAGGAACGCTTTTTGCCGCCGACATTGCCGGCAAGCATGGCGCCGCCGGAAACAAAAATGGTCGGGATATTGACTCTGGCCGCCGCCATCAAAAGCCCAGGAACATTCTTGTCGCAGTTGGGGATCATGACGAGCGCATCAAAGGCATGCGCCTTCACCATGCACTCTGTGGAATCCGCGATCAGGTCTCTCGTTACCAGCGAATACTTCATGCCGATGTGGCCCATGGCGATACCGTCACAGACGGCAATGGCCGGGAAAACGACCGGGAATCCGCCGGCTTCCGCAACGCCGAGTCTGACGGCTTCGGTGATCTTATCCAGATTCATATGTCCCGGAACGATCTCATTATAAGAGCTGACGATACCGATCATCGGTTTCTTTCGTTCCTCGCTCGTGACACCGAGTGCATTAAACAGACTTCTGTGCGGCGCCTGCGCCGATCCTTCCATCACGCGATCACTGTTCATGGGTTTTCTCCTCTCTTACGTGCTTTAAAAAAATCGAGTAGGAATTGCCTTTGCAGCTCCTACTCGATGAATCCATCAGAAATGGTTGTTTCTTTACTGGGTATCTGTCGAATCTGCCAGGGCATCCTGCGGTTTTTCCACCTGAATAATGGCGCTTTTCTGCATCGGAATTCGGCAGTTCTTATTGCCGCCGAATTCGACGATAACAGTATCATCGACGATATCAATAATCATGCCGTAGAAACCGGCCGTCGTAAGAACGTTGTCCCCGATCTCCAAAGACTCCAGGAGCGCCTGCTTCTTCTGCTGTTCCTTTCTCTGCGGACGGATCATGAAGAAATAGAAAAATGCCATGATGACAACAAGATAGGCAACCGTGAGGATCATTCCGCCATTCTGACTGGCCAGTAACATGTTATACATAATCGTTTACTCCTTTATAAAATAGGTTCTTTGGTATCATACAACAATTCAGATGAGGATGACAACATCTGTTTTTCGTAAATTGCAATAACAAGTTGAACATTGACAGTTGAATAGTCCTAAGCGCACAGGACAGTCATCCTGGAGGAATGGTTACATTCCTCTTAGATACCCGTAGGCACAGGGTGATCAGGCTGTCAAGGCCGCCGAAGGCGCCTCTATGAGGTTGCCTTGACTGGCTGGGAGCCTGTGCTACCCGAATTATCATGCTGCGACGGCGTAGATCCTGTCCAGTTCATCCTCAAAGAGTTCGTCTGGGGTGTTGTAATTCAGAATCTTCCTTGGAAGACTGTTGCACCAGACTTCGATCCGACAGATCTGTTCATCCGAGAAGCTGTCGATCCTGCGTCCCTTGGGGATGAACCTGCGGATCAAGCCGTTATGCCGCTCCACTGATCCCTTTTCACATGAAGTATAGGGATGAGCGAAGTAGACCAGCGTTTTGCTGAGCTCCTCCAGCCCTGACAGGAGTGAGAATTCTGAGCCGTTGTCTGTTGTAATCGTTTTGAAGACGTCATCCCAATGCTCAACGTATTGGTTTCTGACTTCCCGGAGCGCTTCCATGACACCGTTTGGATCCCGTCCAGGCACACGGATCATCCAGTATTCCCGGGTCTTGCGCTCGATCATCGTAAGCAAGGCGTCGTCGTTACCGCTCTTTGAGCCGATGACCAGGTCCGCTTCCCAATGTCCGAACTCTGTACGGTCATCGACACTGGCAGGGCGCTCCTCGATACTTCTTCCAAGAATCCGCTTGTTCTCATGAATTCGCGACTTCTTGGGAGAGCGCCGCAGCTTTTCCGGGAGATGAATGTTCTTTATGCTCAGAAGGCCGAGATCTGCGTAGCCATAAAGCGTTTTAGTACAGACAATTTGCTTCCGGGTAAATGATCCATCCTTCAGAGCACGGTGAGCACATACATCCAGCGACCACTCGTCATCAAAAAAGTGTTCTTCCACATATGAGATGAAGGCACTCTTTTTAAGGAGATCATAGTGGCGGCAGCAAGCTTCGCGATTCTTCTCGTAAGCAGCCTGCCCGGCCTTAGCTTTGTACCGGAAAACATTTCCACGGTAAAGAGCGATGGTTCCTCGTTTGATCTCGTTTCGGACGGTGTTCGGTGCGCAGCCAATCTCACCGGCGATCCTGTTGGGTGTCCATCCGTCCTTAAGACGCGTTTGAATAATGACACGCTCTTCAAATGAAAGATGTTTACCCTTCCTGTGTTCAGTTGTAGTAGAATGTACTTGGTCCATAAGGTCTTCTCCTTGTGAATGATGATTGAGCACCATACATTCTACCAGAGAGAAGCT
>JAGAHC010000043.1 GCA_017627275.1 Lachnospiraceae bacterium | reverse complement strand
TCCTTTTCAAGGTTTCGCTTTTCTTCTTCCGCCTCTTTGACAGCTTCCATCACGGCAATGGTCTTTTTGTCCTCCGCCGCTTCCAGTTTTGCCTGAAGGCTCTGTGCCTTATCTTCTGCCTTATCGAGTTTTTCCTTTAGTCTCGTGACTTCCTTTTCGTAAGCCTCTTTGTCCTTTAACTCGATTTCCTTTTCTCTTGCCCGCAGGGAAAGCGCGTGTTTTTCCTCCATGTGTCTTGTAAGTTCATGCACACGCATTTCGACTTCCTGTGTAAATTCTTCATTGCGGATCTGCTTCAGGATCTCGCCCGACTGCGTCTCATCGATTTGAAACTGTTCCCCGCAATGGGGGCACCGGATGTTGTTCATTTCATTGCCTCTTTCAATCTCAGTGAATCAGTTCCGCCGCTTCACGGATATTCTCCACGCCGATCAGTTCTGCGTCGTTTATCTCTCCGATCTTGGAGAGTCCCGCCTTTGGCAGCACGATGGTCGTGAATCCCATTTTGACTGCCTCTCTAATGCGCTCCTTGGTCATCTGCACCGCACGCACCTCTCCGGAAAGCCCGACTTCCCCGAAGGCGATCATATCGGGCCTGATCGCAACGTTTCGATACCCGGAAAGGATCGCCAGCACCACGCTTAAGTCCAGCGCAGGTTCTTTCTGTTTCATCCCTCCGGCCAGGTTAACATAGGCATCGTATTCGGACATCGGGATCCCGAGACGCTTCTCCAGCACCGCCATCAGGACGCTGACACGGTTGTAATCCATGCCGGTCGACTGGCGTTTGGGGAATCCGAAGTTGGTTTTCGTGATCAGGGCCTGGACTTCGACGAGAAGGGGACGTGTCCCCTCCACGGTACAGGAGACGATGGCGCCGCTGGCGTCCTTGGGTCTTCCGCTTAACAGATACTCCGACGCGTTCTGCACTTCCGAGAGTCCGTCGCCCTGCATTTCAAAGATCCCGATCTCGTTGGTGGCGCCAAACCGGTTCTTGACGCCGCGCAGGATCCGGTAAGATGCGTAACGGTCCCCTTCAAAGTACAATACGGCGTCCACCATATGTTCCAGCACCCGCGGTCCCGCGACCGTGCCGTCCTTTGTCACATGGCCCACGATGAGAAACGTCGTTCCCGTTTCCTTGGCGGCCCGCAGGAGCACACCCGTGGTTTCCCGGACCTGGGAGACAGAGCCGGGCGATGCCTGTACCTCTTCCGAGACCATCGTCTGGATCGAGTCGATGATCACGATGTGCGGCTTCTTTTCTTCTACGGCCGCCATGATCTCCGACAGCAGCGTTTCGCAGAAAAAGAAGAGATTCTTTTTGCCTTCGGGGGAGATCTTCTCTCTCAGACGTCCGGCACGCATCCCGATCTGCGAAAGGCTTTCTTCGCCGGATACATACAGGATCCGTTTTCCGCTTTCCGCCATATGGAGCGCCACCTGTAACAGGAGGGTCGATTTGCCGATGCCGGGGTCTCCGCCGATCAGAAGAAGGGATCCCGGCACGATCCCTCCGCCGAGCACACGGTTGAGTTCCGTAAAGCCCGTATCGGTCCGCTCTTTCTCCGTCTCTCCTATCTCATCCAGGGTGACGGCTTTTGCGTTCTCGCTGCGCCTTACGGCGCCTGTCTGTGCCTTTCCCCGGACAGGCTCCTCCACCATGGTATTCCATTCTTTGCAGGCAGGACACTGTCCCGTCCATTTGGCGGACTCAAATCCGCAGGACT
>JAGAHC010000042.1 GCA_017627275.1 Lachnospiraceae bacterium | reverse complement strand
GACGGCGGTTCTGCTGGCAGCAACACTTCTTGTGGGTTGCGGCAGCACTGCGGCACCGGCAGCATCGTCCGAAGCTCCTGCGGCAGAAGCGGAAGCATCTGCGGAAAGCACGGAAGAGGCGGCAGCAGAAGAGGCAGAAGCGGAAGCGCCGGCTGAGAACATCCATCTCGATTCTCTGAAGTTACAGTTCGTTCCGTCCAGACCGGCGGAAGAGATCATCACCACCACCTCCGGACTCCCGGATCTTCTGATCAAAGAGATGGCAAACCAGGGTTATGATATCGACGAAGTGACGATCGAAGTATCGAGCTCCTTCGAAGCAGCGGGCGAAGCGCTTTCCGCCGGCTCCATCGATCTGGCATGGCTTCCGTCCGGCACCTACATCGTCTACTCCGATGAGTGCGACGTCATTATGACCGCAACACGTGCCGGCCTTTCCAACGATTCCACGACACCTTCGGACTGGAACGGTATCGAGAACAAGACGCTCCGT
Source organism: Lachnospiraceae bacterium (assembly GCA_017627275.1). GTDB lineage: Bacteria > Bacillota > Clostridia > Lachnospirales > Lachnospiraceae > CAG-791. Next base: position 5,823 of record JAGAHC010000042.1, on the reverse strand, counting down.
AACGGCCCGCAGGTCTCCTATTACAAGGGACTCATCTATGCCGGCCCTTCGGAAAAAGGTAAGGAACTCGCGGCAAAGGTCAATGCCGGCGAAGAGCTCACCTGGGAAGACCTTGACAGCGCGGTATGGGGCGTGTCCTCCTCCGTCACTTCCAACGCGGGATATTCCTTCCCGACCAAGTGGCTCATGGACAACTTTGACGGCAAGAAGATCACTGACCTTTCTCAGGTCGTGCAGGGCGGCTATGCCGACAACTTCCAGAAGCTCGCTGCGGAACAGATCGACGTAACGGTCTGCTACGCGGACGGCCGTACCGACTATGAAGAAGACTGGATCACACCGGTCGACCAGACCACGTCTAAGGGCGCCGGCTGGGGCATGGAAAATGAGATCTGGGAAGACGTCAACGTCATCGGCGTCACCGACGATATCTACAATGACACCATCGCCATCACGAAGGCAAATCCGGATGTCTACAATGAAGAATTCATCGACGCATTCTGCAGTGCGATGGAAGCGATCTGCCAGACACAGGAAGGCCTCGACATCATCGCGATCTACACGCATGAAGGCTATCTGCGTGCTTCCGATTCGGATTACGATTCCATGAGAGCCGCTCTGGAGGCAGTTCAGGAATAATCCGTTTCAGGCAACAACTTTACAACTCAAGAGGGGAACCGTTTTGCAAAACGGTTCCCCTGATTTCGAAGACCGGAGAGTTATCCCATGATTGAATTCAAGGACGTATCGAAGACTTACCCCAACGGGACCAAAGGCTTACAGCACATCAACCTGAAGATCGAGCAGGGAGAATTTATCGCCATCATCGGATTATCCGGCGCCGGCAAGTCGACCCTCATCCGCACCATCAACCGCATGATCGACATCACAGGCGGACAGCTGATCGTGGACGGCACCGACGTCATGACGCTCAAGGGCGCGGCCCTGCGGAAGTTCCGCAGAAAGATCGGGATGATCTTCCAGTCCTTCAACCTTGTCAGCCGCTCGACGGTCATCAAGAATGTTCTGATGAGCAATGTGCCCGATATGCCCTGGTACAAAACGCTTTTCGGCATCTATTCCAAAGAACAGAAGATCAAGGCGCTGGAAGCGCTGGACAAAGTCAACATTCTGGACAAGGCCTACAACCGCTGCGACGAGCTTTCCGGCGGCCAGATGCAGCGCGTCGCGCTCGCAAGGACCCTGAACCAGAACCCTTCCATCATCCTGGCGGACGAGCCGGTGGCATCGCTCGACCCCATCATCGCGGACGTCGTCATGAGCGACTTCGCGCGGATCAACAAGGATCTGAACATCAGCATCTTTATCAACATCCATCATGTCGACCTGGCGCTGAAATACGCGACCCGCGTCATCGGGATCCGCGCCGGCGAGATCGTCTATGACGGACCGACCAGCGAAGTGACGCAGGAGGTCTTAAACCTTGTCTACATGGGCAAGGAAGTGCCGACGGCGGGCGAACCGATCGAGATCGAAGGCATGGTGATCACCAATGAGTAACCACGGACACGCGACCTACAAAACGCCGCTGTTTGACCGCGTTTTCAAACCGGAAAAGATCACGCTCGCAAACGGCCATACTGTCGACAGACCAAGAAGCAGAATGCCGCTCATTCTGGGCATCCTTCTTATAGCGCTTTATATTTCCGCAAAGACGACGGGCTTTGACTTCGGCATCATCCTGCGCCGCGGCGGCCAGCTCTTCGTCATCTTAGCCAGAATTTTCCATCCGAATTTCGGATTCATCGATAAAGTCATTCCGCCCCTGATCGCGACCATCAAGATGTCCATCGTGGGCACGGTCGTCGGGTGCCTGATCGCGCTTCCCTTCGCGATCTTTGCTTCGAGCAACATCAACAAAAGCAAGCCGGTGCTGGCCATCGTTCGCATCGTCGTTTCCGTCGTGCGAAGCCTGCCGGTCATCGTCTATGCCTATTTGTTCGTCTTTATCTTCGGCATGGGACCGTTCGCGGGTACGCTCGCGATCGGCGTCTTCACGTTCGGCATCGTGACCAAGATGCTCTACGAAAACATCGAAACGATCGACATGGGCCCGTATGAAGCGATGCAGTCGTTTGGGGCGACGACGCTTCAGTCGTTCTGGTCCGCCTGCGTGCCGCAGATCCTTCCGCAGTATCTGGACAACTGTCTGTACTGCTTCGAATTAAACGTCAGACAGTCGAGCATCTTAGGGTACGTCGGCGCGGGCGGCCTCGGGATCCTGATCAACGAACGCATCAGCCTGCGCGCCTATGAGGACGCGGGCATGATCTTCCTCATGATCTTCCTGGTTGTGTGGATGATCGACCTGATGAATGACTACATCCGTTCCAAAATCAAGTAGGTGAGTAAGATGGCAGAATATACAGCGAACGAAAACATACTGGAGAAGCTTGCGAGCGAGCCCAAAAACCTCTGGAAACGGCTGCTGATCTTTGCGGTGATCTTAGGCCTTATCATCTGGGGGAATTCCGGCTCCAACTTCCAGGGTCTGACGGAGAAAGGTCTGAATGTGGCTCGCGCGATCCTCTACGGCATCACGCATCCGGAGACCATGCTCCTCTTTGATCTTTCGACGAAGGGCATTCCGTATCTCGTCCTGGAGACCATCTCCATTGCCTTTTTAAGCACCTTCATCGGCGCGTGCCTGGCGATCCCGATCAGTTTCCTGTCTTCGTCCAACATCGTGCCCAAGCCCGTCGCGTATCTGTTCCGTGCGATCACGCTGATGATCCGCACGATCCCGGCGCTCATCTGGGCGCTCATCTGGATCCGCGTAACGGGGCCCGGCGCCTTCTGCGGCGTCGTTACCCAGTCCATCTGCTCGATCGGCATGATCTCCAAGATGAACATCAGCGCCATTGAAAACCTGGACACCGGTGTCCTCGAAGCGCTGGATGCCTGCGGCGCCAATACCTTTGAAAAGATCCGCTGCGGCGTCATCCCGCAGCTGTCCGCGACCTTCGTATCGACGGCGATCTACCGCTTCGATATCAACTTAAAGGACGCGACCGTCCTCGGCATCGTCGGCGCCGGCGGTATCGGCTTCCCGTTAAACGACGCCATCGCGAACGCCCGCTGGAACCGCGTGGGCGCCTTCCTGATCGTGCTCATTCTGCTGGTCATCATCATCGAATGGATTTCGACGCAGATCCGCGCGCGCCTCGCGCACGGCGCAAGATAAGCCGGGATAAGCGCGGTTATTTCTTCCGCAGCGATTTCGTATAAACGACAGACGCATAGATCGCCTCTTTCAGCTTTTGCAGGTAGTTTTCCGCAATCGAAGAAAGAGGCGTTTCCTTGTCACAGATATACCCGATCTGCAGATTTCCGGAGTCGGAGAGCGGGACGGAGACGACGCCGCGGGAGGAAGGGTCCTTCGTGAGCAGGCCGCTCCCCGTCGCGAAGGCGTCGGAGTTGGCGATCACGTGCATGGCGCTCGCCCTCGAATTGATCACGATGTTCTGCGTGGGCCGGTTGATAAAGTCCATCGGATATTCTTCCGAAAAGTCGATGGCGGTGCCGGGCGGCCGGTCAAAAAAGCAGTACGGATAGTCCTTCAGATCGTCGGTCGAGACGATCTTCTTTTTTGTCAGCGGATGGCCGCGGCGCAGGTAGACGCTCGGCACCACGCTGATGAGTTCTTCAAAGGAAAGCCCGCGGATAGAGATGCTGTTCTTGATGAGCCGTCCCGCGAGCGGCGTCAGAAAGAGGACGCCGATGTCCGACCGGTGTTCATAGACATCGTCGATGACCTGGTCCATGCCGGTCTCTTTATAGGAGAGCAGGATGTGGGCGCTGTCGGTCTCCCGCAGAAGTTTCAGGAACGCGTCCTCCGCGAAGGGGAAACGCTGCGTGGAAACGGAGAGGGTCACCTCGGTCATGGGACTGGTGTCCGCCTTGTACAGATTTTCGATCTGCTGTTTCTGCGCGATGAGAGAGACCGCGTGCCCGAGGAATTCCTCGCCCCTGGGTGTCACGGTGATTCCGCGGTTCGTCCTGGTGAAGATCGCAAAGCCCAGTTCCTCCTCGAGCTCTCTAATGGCCATGGACAGGCCGGACTGGGAGAGGAAGAGTTTCTGCGCGGCCTTGTTGATGGAGCCGCAGGCTGAGATCTCGACAACGTAGAGAAGCTGCTGAAACGTCATGGTTCCTCCTGCCTGAATGTGTCGCTTTCTTTGGGAAAGGCGAAGACTTCTTATGCCCTCAGTATAAAGAAAAACGAAGGAAAAGGCAATTTGCTATCAGTTTAACTTAGAACTGAATCCAGGAAAGAAGTATTAGTAAACCGCCTTTTTACGGATTTACAATAGAATCAGAAAGCAACGATACCATTGTAGATAGAAGATGAAATCATAACAGGAGGAAACCATGGAAGACATCAGGAACAAAGGCTTTGCGACACAACAGATCCACGCCGGCGCCAAGAAGGATCCCTACGGGGCCCTGACGATGCCGATCTACATGACATCCACGTTCGCATTTGATTCCGTGCAGCAGGGCAGCGCCCGCTTTGCCTTAAAGGAAGAAGGCTACGTCTACACCCGCGCGGGGAATCCCACCCTTTCCCAGGTGGAAGAGAAGATGGCAGTCTTAGAAGGCGGCGAAGCGGCGGTCGGCACGGCCTCCGGAATGGGCGCGATCTCCTCGGCCATCTGGACGCTTCTCGAAGCGGGAGACGAGATCGTTGCGTCGAATACACTGTATGGCTGCACGTTTGCTCTCTTCTCTTCCGATATGCCGCGCATCGGCTTCAAGGTTCACTTCGTGGACTTCACGGATCTCGATGCCCTGAGCGCAGCGATCAACGAAAAGACCAAGATCGTCTACTTCGAGACGCCCTGCAACCCGACCCTCAAGGTCATCGACATTGAGGCGGTCTGCAAGCTTTCTCATGAGAAAAACAAAAACGCCTGCGTGATGGTCGACAACACCTTTGCCTCGCCCTACCTGCAGCAGCCGTTAAAACTCGGCGCAGACGTGGTCGTCCACAGCGCGACGAAGTACATCAACGGACACGGCGACGAGATCTGCGGCTTCATCGTCGGCAGCAAGGACTTCATCATGGCAGTCCACGGGAGCGGCTTAAAGGAAATGACCGGCGCCGTCATGGATCCGCACTGTGCCTTCATGATCAACCGCGGCCTCGGCACCCTTGACCTGCGCATGGAGAAGCACTGCGCCAACGCCATGGAAGTTGCGAAATTCCTGCACGACCATCCCGCAGTGGAGAAGGTATACTATCCCGGCCTCGAGGACTTCGAAGGCTACGAGATCGCGAAGAAGCAGATGCGCCTCCCCGGCGCCATGCTCTCCATCGACTTACGGGGCGGCAGAGACGCCGTGGGCGAAGCCATCAATAAACTGAAGCTGTGCCGTATCGCCGTCTCGCTCGGCGACGCCGAGACCCTCGTGGAGCACCCGGCGACCATGACCCACGCGACCCACTCCGCGCAGGACTTAAAGGACTCCGGCATCACCGAAGGCCTCGTCCGCATCAGCGTCGGCCGCGAGGACGCCGCCGACATCATCGACGACCTGAAGCAGGCGCTCGACTCCTTACTGTAATACGTTTAACGAAGGAACCACTGTCCCTGAGGAAAGTGGTTCCTTTTGCAAAGAACCACTGTCCCTGGGACATTGGTTCCTTTTTATGCACGCCCTCGGAAGAAGCCGTAGAGTGTGTGTTCCCGCCTAGCGGCGTGCGCGCTCGCCGCTACTTAGACGACGTAAATAAGGTGTGAAGGCTCTCCTTCACACCTTATTGTCGTCTTATGTAGCGCTGCGTAGCGCGATCGAGCG
>JAGAHC010000041.1 GCA_017627275.1 Lachnospiraceae bacterium | reverse complement strand
GCGAGTTTCGCTTCGAGAAGAAGGCGCTGCGGTTCGGCCGCGTCGTCGGCGATGGGCTTTTTCTCCAGTGCCTTCACAAGTCTGCCGGCAAGGGAGACCTCCCCTGCCCGGATCAGAAGATCCGTCAGCTGACGCAGATCGTTGATATAAATGCCGATCTGCGGGATCTGTCCGATCTGTTCGAGCAGCGTTTCAAACCGTGTCCGGACCAGAGCGCCATCCTGATCGACGACCGCGATCTTGACGCCGAGTAGCGCGAAGTTGATCCTGGCATCCGGCTGGAAGGCATTGGGATGCTTTTCCATAAACTGCCCGGTCTTTTCGTAGTCTTTTTGTGCCTCCCTGATGAGTCCCAGGCGGAGGCAGGCCTCCGCGTCGTTCATAAAACAGCTGGTCACGTTGTTGTAGTAGTGGGGATGGGAAGGATTCCTGCGCACGATGCGCAGGCTGTTTTTCAGATAGACGCGGGCTTCTTTGTAGTCACCGATCAAAAGCAGGATGTGACCGATATCTTCATCCAGGATGGCGGCAGACGTGGTCTGTCCTGTCTCCTCCGCGATGTTCCGCGCTGTCAGAAAGAGATGATAGGCAATATCGTGCAGTCCCTTGTTGTGGGCGTCGATGCCGACAAGATAGTACACATGCATAAGTTCGGACCGGTCCTCGCAGCGGAACAGGTGCTCCGCGGCGAGCCTTGCGTATTTTAAGAAGGCATCATAGCGCCCCGTGATAAAGTACTCCGCAAAGGAAAGAGAGTGATAGGCGTAGCCGGTCAGCTCTTCGTCCCGCAGATCGCGCGCGTGTTTCAACAGCTTCCGGATGACGGAGATCACCTTCGGATCCGCCATCTGCAGATAGCTTTTCTGTCGCCGGTATAATTCCTGTATGGTTTGATCGTAGCGTGTGAAATCCATCGTTACCGCTTTCGCTTTACGGAATACAGTTTTTGGTCGGCTTTGGAGAAAAAGTCCCACGGCCTGCTGTCGGGACCCGGGACGGCATTATAAAAGCCGTGAGAGACGCTGACCGGAAGCGCTTCATGCATCCGCTTTTCCATTTCCCGGATCTCCCGGTCCCGCATGTCTTCATAGATCAGAACATATTCGTCACCGCCGTATCTGGCCAGGAACGTACCGTGCTCCTTAGCGATGCTTTGTAATGCCCGGGCGGTGCTTCGCAGGCAGTCGTCTCCGGCCTGATGACCGAAGGTGTCGTTGTATTGCTTGAAATCATCGATGTCGATCATGCCGATCCCGAAACGGGTCCGGGTTTCGAGCGACCGCTCAAAGACCTCCTCCAGCACGCGGTTCAAGGCATAGCGGTTCGGGATCCCCGTCAGCGCATCCGTTTCCGCGATGCGTAACAGCCGCGCGTTTTCCTGCTGTGTCCGGTACTGTTCTCTGTGCAGGTCGTCCGTTACGCGCATGAGCGCGATCGACTCGTGATAGATGCGGTTCCTGTCTTTCTGATAAAGACCGTAAAAACGGTTTCTTCTTTCATAGCCGTCCAGCATTTTCGCCTTGCTTCCGATCGCCCGCGAATGATCGAGGAACAATTGTGCCAGACGAAAGCTTTCATAAGCCGGTGTGTCTTCCAGAGTGTTTTTGACCATTGCCTCCAAAAGAAGATCGCCCTTCTTCCATTCCTTTGCTTCGATCAGCAGGCGGCAGTATTGATAAAGGTACTTCCGGTACATCCCGAAAGAGGGTCCTGAAACGATCTCCCGGATGACATCCCGGAGCGTTTGATCCGTCTGTTTTTCGTCGTGATCGATAAAGGCGATATGCGCTCTTAAAAGCAGGAGCCACCTGGCAAGCGTCTCGTCCTCTTCCAAAGCGTGCTGCTGCAGGAGTCTTTCCGCCTGCTTATGGAGCTTTTTCGCCTCCGCGGGCTTCCCGCTATAGAGCTGCAACATGGCGCAGTTCGCTGTGACGAGTGCGATCCTTGCGGGGATGGTCCCGTCGTACGGACAGCGGCGAAAGATTTCGATACTTGTTTTTTTGTGACGGCAGGCCCGCGGAAGATCCCCCATATCCATCAGGAGGTCGCTGATATTTGTCTCCAGGATGCCGCGTGTCAGCAGCATATCGTCGCCCTCGATAAAGGTCTGCGTCACCTGGAAGTAGTGCTGGGCGACGTCAAGGCAGCCCAGACGGTACGCTTCCACACCAAACAGATCGTATGTCAGGGCGGTGAGCGCGCGGTCGGTGCTCCTGAGCAGGACCGTCAGCGCTTTCTGGCAATTCGTGTAGACTTCAGCGTGCTTTCCCTGTTCATGTGCGGCGCCGGCGCGGTTAAAATACCAGAATCCCCACAGCGAATTGTCATTTTCCATCTGCGCGCATTTTTTCAGCGCGGCAAGGAGACGCGCAAACCGCCGGCCGGTGGGATCCGGCTCATGCTCTATCTCCGCGATGAGACGCCTTGTCTTTTCGGAGTACCGGGAAATATCCATACATTCCTTTCGAATCGATGTGATACCGATTCCATTATATCAGATAATCTTTTTTTGATCGTTTTTTACGAAAGGAGATATAATGTTCTCGGTAGCTTGATCAAAAGATCCGCTTGGGATCAGTCAGTCATGGAAAGGAAATCAAAATGAAACTGGAAGGAAAATCCATCGTCGTAACAGGTGCTTCCTCCGGCATGGGGAAGAGCATCGTGGAACTCTTTGTAAAAGAAGGCGCAAGCGTCGTCGCGGTCGCCAGACGGACGGAACGTCTGGAAGCGCTGGCGGATAGTCTTGCAGGAGAGGCGGGGAAGATCGTTCCCTTTACCGGGGACGTTTCCAAAAAGGAAGACTGCGAAGCCATGATCGATAAGGCGGTCACCGAATTCGGCAAGCTGGACGTTCTGGTCAATAATGCGGGCGTCATGGATGATATGGCGGCAGCCGGGACCTTCAAGGACGAAAAATACGAGTACGTCATGGGAATCAATGTATACGGGCCGATGGCCGCGACAAGAAAAGCGGTGCAGGTATTCCTGGAACAGGGGAACGGCGGCAACATCATCACGGTATCCTCCGTTGGCGCGAAGCACCAGGCCGCGGGCGTTGTGTACGGCGCATCCAAGGCGGCGGTCAATGCCATGATCCGCCACACCGCGTTCGTATACCGTGCCGAAAAGATCCGCTGCAACGGCATCGCGCCGGGCGGCATCAATACCGAGATCGGCCAGGCGATGGGCATGCCCGATATGGATGGTTATCAGCGCATCCAGGGCGTGCAGCAGCTGATGCCCGGCATGGGAGAAGGCGATGACATCGCGAATGCGGCGCTGTTCCTTGCCAGCGACGATTCCCGCTTTGTCAGCGGACAGATCCTCGCGGTCGACGGCGGCTGGACGAGCTTCTAATCCGTTTGAATAACACGTAAAAAATGGCCCCGTATGCGCGGCACTTTCGCGGCGCATACGGGGCCGTATTATTGACAGCCGCACAGGTTAAGGACGGGAGGCAGACAGTCGGCGCTGATCGGGATTGCCGTATGCTTTATCTGCATCTCTCTTTCCGGGCAACTCTTTACGGCGGCCAGAAGCAGCGGATCATGATTGCGCGGGCGATCGCGCCGCGGCCGAATCTTCTGCTGTTTGACGAAGCCACTTCCGCGCTCGATAATAAAACACAGAGACTGGAAACGGAGGAAGCGTAAATGAAGTTTAAGGAGATCGAAAAGAACGAAGACATTCTTGCCTATTATGAGAAGGGCAACGATATCCTGGATTTTCTCGGGTATACGGATCATTCGACGGCTCACACCAAGCTGGTCGCCAAAAGGGCGGCGGAGATCCTGGAGGTTTTCGGATACGGAGAGAAGGAGAAAGAGCTTGCCCTGATCGCCGGCTTCATGCATGACATCGGTAACGTCATCAACCGGAGTCACCATGCCGAGTACGGCGCCATCCTTGCCAATGAGATCCTGAAGGAGACGGATCTTTCCGTCAGCGACCGCGTCCAGATCGTCTCTGCCATCGCCAACCACGACGAGTCCACCGGCGTCGCCTCCGACCCGGTGACGGCGGCAATCATCATCGCCGATAAGACCGACGTCCGCCGTAGCCGCGTGCGCCAAAAGGACCCGGTCCTCTTCGACATCCACGACCGCGTAAACTACGCCGTCACCAAGACCAAGCTGGAATACGACATGGACAAGAGAAAGATCATCCTCGACCTGAAGGTCGACGAGAAGATCTGCACCATGTACGAATACTTCGATATCTTCTTAAGCCGCATGAACATGTGCTCGCGGGCCGCCCGGATCTTCGACGCCAAGTTCGCGCTCGTCGTCAACGGCCAGCGGGTGCTGTAGGAACCACTATCCCTGAGGAAACTGGTCCCTTTTTATTACGCCAGCAGTACGATACCCTTGAACAATGCGTTTCCCGTCTTCCGCGACAACGAAGTCATCGGCGCTGTCGTCTTTGACCTGGATCAGGAACACGTCGACAGGGAACTTCACCGGAATACGGCGAAAGAACTGGGGCTGATGCGGCAGAGCCTGCAGTACCGTATGAAAAAGTTCGGATTGGGAAGAATGTCCGACGAATCTGGGTTATAATAGAGAACGGCCTATGGACAGAAACGAATCCTTACAACTCTATATCGACCAGACACTGGACATCCGGGAGCTGTCCTCTCCGCAGGTGCAGGACATGCAGGACGCGGAGGAATACCGGCTGGCTTTGCTGCGCAATTTTACGAAGATCGGAAGAATCGGACAGGAGAACAATGAGATCCTCCGCACGCATTGGCTGCCGCTTATGCATTCGCAGGATCCGCTGGCGAACGAAGACAAAGAAGCGCTCGACGCGTTTTCTCATTCTCTTCTGGATGCCTATCAGGCGGAGAATATCGACCTTCCGATGCGTTATCGGCAGACAAAGCGGCTGCTGGACGACGCGCTTTTGCAGGATGATGACGACGTAAAGGTCTGCGCTCTGGACTCTATGGTGGAAGCATCATTCGCGATGCTCCATATGACGCAGCGGCTCGTGCCCGTTTACGGCATCTGCTACCGTTACCGCGATGAGGGGCTCAAAGCCGCGGAACAGCTCCTTACCTATCTGGAGCAGGACAGGTTCGCGAAACTCAAGGACAAAAACTCCAGACATCTTGTCCTGATCAATTCCCGCTATATCAGCGCGCTCTATGACCGGAGCGATCATTACTGCGCGGAGACGAACGAGCATGATCTGGCGCAGATGCATCGCGCGCTCGAGCTCGGAAACGATCCGTTCTACCGGGAGGCGGCGCCGGACTATGACTGGGAGTATCACCGTTTTCGAACGCTCCAGTACATCACGAATTTTACCGAGCTTTACAACGTGCGCGGACTTTCAAAAACGGAGCTGGAGGGGGTCTATGAGGAGACGATGGAACTGGTCGCGCTGTGGAAATCCAACGAGGCAGTCTACGAAAAGTACTGCCCGCGGAATCTGATCGAACTCTACAGACTGCGCATTTCGAGGCTGACGGACAGGATCTCTGCCGAAGAATACAGAAATCGGATCGGTGACCTGATCCGTGAAGGTGACGATACTGTATTTACACTGCACGGCAACATGCTCCAGACGCTTGCGCTCAGCGAGTATCTGTTCGCGGTGGATAAAAATAACATTACACCGGAAGACGCCAGCAACCTGAACGAGTTCTACCGGAAATTGATTTGGTATGTTCACCGGATGCCGAAGAAGGGGTCGTTCTCTTTCATGCTGACCTTCCTTTCGGACTTCTTAAAATCGTATGTGGAGGTACCGGGCGCCCCGGAGTTTGAAGAGGTCTGTCTCCTCCTTATGGCGGCGATGCACCCGCCGACCTACGTGCATTCCTTAAGCGTCGCGGAGTTTACCCGCTGCATTACCAGGCATCTGATTCAGACAAGACCTATGGAATTTATCGGCGTGCTTGACTGCCTGAATGTTGCGGAAGTCCTTGCTGCGGAAGAAAGGATCGTTGATTTTGCCTATCACGCGGCGCTTTGCCATGATGTGGGCAAACTTTTTGTCATGGAGACGATCCTCAACTACGGACGAAATCTGTTCTCGGAGGAATTCGACTTGATCCGCGCGCATCCGTCGATCGGGGCCTATGTCCTGTCCTCGTATGAGAGCACAGCGCCCTACGCGAATGTCGCGCTTTTGCATCATCAATGGTATGACGGAACGGCAGGGTATCCGACCGAACCGTCCGGCATGACGGCACCTGAAAAAACGATCATTGACATCGTAGCCTGCGCGGACTGCCTTGATGCGTCGACCGACACGGTCGGCCGCAGCTATAAGAACGGCATCATGCTCGATGACTTTCTGCGGGAGGTCAGCCTTTCGGCAGGTACGCGCTACGCGCCGTATCTGGTGGAACTGCTTGAAAAACCGGAGGTCTACCGGGACATCACAAAGATCCTCACGGACGGCAGGGACGAGAACTACCGCAGGGCCTATGAGTTCCTGTCGCACGAGGAAAGAAGAGAATAGCTGTGATATAATAGCGGCGAAACACGATTTTTATACAGGAGGGAAGAAACATGGGAACGACACATATGGCGGAATTCGAAGGCATCATCGAGAAGGCTAAGAAAAACGGAAAACCGATGCGCGTGGCAGTGGCCGGCGCCAATTCCGAGAACATCTTACAGGGCGTTTTTGAAGCGCAGGCGGACGGGTTCGTCGATCCGATTCTGATCGGCAATTACAAAAAGATCCAGGAGGTGCTCGACAAGCTGGGATTCGGGGACAAGCAGTTTGACTTACAGCCGGTCTCCAATGACACCAACGCCGTCCAGTACGCCATTGAAATGATCAATGCCGGCAGCGCGGACTGCCTGATGCGCGGCAATACGCAGACCAGAGACTTCCTTCTTCCTGTACTCAATAAAGCGAATCACCTGGTCGAGGAAAAGGCGCTGCTGACGCACGTCGTCGTGCTGAAGGTGCCGGATTATCCGAAACTCCTTGCCGTGTCAGATGTGACACTGCTTATCCAGCCGTCTCAGCAGGAGCGGAAAAAGGTCGTTGCCAACATGGCAAAGGCACTGCAGATCTTCGGGATCGAAAAGCCCAACATCGCCCTGCTTTCGATGGTCGACAAGCCGAGCTTCCACATCCGTGAATCGGTGGAAGCGCAGACCATCGTCAAAGAACATAATGAGAATCCGATCGCAAACTGCAACCTGGTCGGCCCCATCGCTTACGACCTGATCGTCAGCGCTGAGGCGGCACGGCTGAAGAATTATGATTGCGAATACTGCGGCGACTTTGACGGCATTGTGGTGCCGAACCTGATGACCGGCAACCTCATGGTCAAGGTTCTGGAACGCAATGCCGGCGCGTTTGGCTGCGGCATGCTCATGGGAGCCAAGATCCCGATCGCCATCACCTCCAGAAGCGACAGCAAAGAACAGGCCTATCTGTCACTGGCAGCCTGTGCGGCCATGAAGAATGAGGGTTACTTCGCGTAATACGGAGGCTATTAATTATGGAAGACGGCTGTATCATCTGGGGCTACCCACCTTTGTCTGCGGAGAAACGGGGTGGCGGATGCCGGCCAAGGACGATCTCCTGATTCGAAGGAGGACAAACGATGATCTATAAGACATTGAACAACGGCGTCGAGATCCCGATGGTCGGATACGGATCCTACATGATGACGGATCCGGGGGCGTGCAGGGATGTCATCTGCGGCGCCATCCGCGACGGCTACCGCCTGATCGATACGGCGCATATGTACGACAACCATGTGCCTGTCGGCGAGGGGATCCGGGAAGCCATCAGCAGAGGATACGCAAAGAGAGAAGAGATCTTTCTGACCACCAAGGTGTGGTTCACGGACTTTGAAACGGAGGCCTGCAGGAAGAGTATCGACAAGGCACTGCTCGATCTGAAAATGGATTATCTGGACATGGTCCTTTTGCACTGGCCGTACGGAAACGTCTACGCGGCATGGCGCGTGCTGGAAGAATACTATGCGGCGGGAAAGATCCGCGTCATCGGCGTTTCCAACATGGAACCGGACAGACTGATCGACCTGATCCGCTTTAACGATACGAAGCCGGCGCTGAACCAGATCGAGACCCATCTGTATTGCCAGCAGAAGAAGGCGAAGGAGTGGATGAACCGGTACGATGTCGCGCATGAGGCCTACCGGCCGCTGGGCAAGGCGACCATGAAGGAGATGTTTGAAGAACCCGTGGTCAAAGCCATTGCCGAAAAGTATAACAAAAGCGTGCCGCAGGTACTTCTGCGGTTCCTCCTTCAAAGCGATGTCATTATCATTCCGAAGTCGTCCCACGAGGAACGTGTGCGGGAGAACATAGACCTGTTCGATTTTGAACTCACGTCGGACGAAATGGAAAAACTTGCCGCGCTTGACAAGGATGCGCCGGCAGTCGGCCTTGCGGAGACGCCGGAAAAGACCATAGAAATGATCGAGGAATAAATCAGAGTTCTTTCAGCACGGAGAATGCCTTGCGATAGTTTCCGTCCCTTCCTTCCTGCAGAAGCTTTTGCAGTCCGGGATAAACATCGTCGTCATTCAAAATCGAAGTCAGATAAGGGGCGTAGCGGGTGCCGCTCGCCTCTTTTAATTCGGCGATAACATCGTCCAGGGACTTCCCGTCTTTGTAACTGCGCCCGACCGCGTCCGTTGCGGCATCCAGACAGTCGGCGACGGTCAGGATGGAGACGAGCGTACGGTTCTTCGCGTGAAGCATATCAAAGCCATTCGGATATCCGGCGCTGTTGTCAAACCACTTGTGATGGCCGCGGGCAAACTCCGCGTACGGCGCGGTATCCGGGAACTGGTTCAGAAGGGATGCGCCGATTTCCGGGTGCGTCCGGATCAGTTCGAATTCCTCTTCGGGCAGATCTCTGCCGTAGGTAATGATCGTCTCCACGATGAAGAGTTTTCCGATGTCATGCAGGAGTGCCCCGTGATAGGAAAACTGCACGATCTCCTGCTTTTTCTGCAGAACATCCTCGACGCTTTTCGTATCAAGGATCCCGACAAACTTCTCCGGATCTTTTTCCAGGAGCCGCGTCGTGAGGAAACTGCAGAAGTTGGAAACGCTCAGGGTGTGCACATAAGAGGGCGGATGCATGACGGCGATGAGATCGAGGCACAGGGTCTCAAAGTCCATGCCGCCCGGCACTTCGATGAAATGCCGCAGCACATCGGAAAGGAAGGTCAGCATAAAGGAGAGGACGCCGGTCTTCGGCAGCCGGTAGGCGTAGCGGGCGATGTCCTTGTAGATCGTGCGGAGCATTTCTGCTTCTTCCGCGGACAGATGATCCTTGTCGAGTGTCAGGATGTATTCGTAGGGAATGGTAAAGTTGATAAACATTCCGCGGGCGGTGATGTCGGTGGGATCCTTTAAGGACATGAGATCACACAGTTCGTGCTTGTACACTTCCTTCGATTTATGACCGGCGAGGTAACTGTTGCGCAGGAGATACAGTTCCTGTTCCACCTGCGGGCAGCCTTTTGCCAGCTCTTCATGGCCCTGTAAAAATGAGACCATTTCTTTGGTGTAGCTGTAGATCTCTTCCAGCTGTTCCCGGTTGAAACCGTGTTTATTATGATCTTCTGTAAAGTCCGCAAGATATTGGAGCGTGCGGAATACATGGACGTCCCAGCTGTAGTTTGGCATTTCGTTTCTGTAAAACGGATCGTCGGCGAGCGATAAGGCACGCCGCATGAGTTTCAGATCGTTTTCGTTCCAGTAGGAACGGTCTTCTTTATTCTCCCATTCGAACATGCAGCGGACATACCGGGAGTTGATGAGGACCAGCTCCTTGCATTCATCGTCCGGGAGAAGCACAAACTTCTCGGGCGGAAGGTATTCCAGCAGTTTCATCGCGGCATCGAATCCGCTGTCCCTGTAGTTAAAGCAGTAGGAAAACTCCGGATACAGACGGTAGGTCAGGTTGAACATCATGTAGGAAGCGATGACCATGCTGTCGAGCGCGAGGATGATATCGCGCAGATCTCCCCGGGCGTTTGCTTCTCTGAGCATGCGCTCGGTTTGCATATAAATAAGCGGCAGGTCGATGTTCTCCATGCTGGTGGCATCCATGAGAGAGGAGGTAAAATCCCGCATGGTCAGAATGTCTTCGCTTGTCAGCCTGGAAGTGGATTGAATCAGCGGATAAAAATGCTTGTTGAGGATACGGTTATTCTCCTTGGCGAGCTCTCCGATCTTTGTAAAGGAGCGAAGGAGCAGGCGCCGATATTCTTCCCCGTTTTCGACTCCCGTGAGTTGCGGAGAGGACAGTTCAAGGATCTCCTTGGTGCGATCGATATACTGTTTCAGGATCTCGATGTCTGAATAATGATTCATATTTATGTAATGTTAGCACATTTTAGATGAAGATTGTATGAAGAAAAACCGCTCAGGAAGAAGTTTTCTGCTTCCCGGACAGGGCACGGTATTTGCGGGGTGTGCAGCCGTTGATCTGCCGGAAAGTCTTCGCAAAGTAGCTCATATCCTGGAAGCCGCAGGCTACCGCGATGTCGACGATCTTTTCATTGGTCGACTCCAAAAGTTCTACGGCCTTTTCGATGCGGAGCTGCTTGATGTACTGGATGGGCGTCGTTCCGGTGGCTGCCTTAAAGGAGCGCAGGCATTCGCTTTCGCTGATCGAGACGCGGGCGGAGAGATCGGCAAGCGTGATCTCCTCCCCGATATGACGGTCGATGTAATCCAGCAGTTTCTTGATGCGGCTCTCCTCCCGGACAAGCCCGGAAGAGAGGGGAGTGGGCGCGGTGTCCTGAAGGTCGCAGAGGTAGAGCACGATGCGGGAGAGGATGCTGCGGACCTCGAATTCATACCCGTAGGGTTTTTCGGAGCAAATACCCCACAGGCGTCGGATCTCTTCAATGATCGGGGCCTGCGCGGCGTTGCCCGCCTTCAGATGCAGGTATTTCAGGCTGCTGCCAAGGAGTGGCGTGACATACTTTACCCAATAGATGCTTTCCATGTTGCCGCCGATGAGACGCTGATGAAACACGACGGAGCACATGCTGCCGGCACAGTCTTCGTCCCGGGGGACCGCATGCAGCATATCGCTGTTGATGAAAAAGCCGTCACCCTCTTCCAGGAAGAACTTCCGCCTGCCGACGGTGTAGCAGATCCTGCCCTTCGTGACAAAGGCAAGTTCCAGCTCCGGATGCCAGTGCAGCGGAACCGGGTTCGAATGGAAGTCCCGCTGATAGATGGCGATCGGAAGAAGCGCCGTACCGTGGCGCTTCCGCTCCAGCATATTCTGTTCACCGGGAAGGGATGTACTCTTCGGGATCATGGCAGTCCTCTTTTCTGCGAAAATATGATAAATAATATGATAAAATCCGCATTCTATTGGTATTTGAAGATTTTGTCATAGAAATTATAGGATAATATCATAACAGATGCAAATTTTATACCATATAATAGCACCAAAAGAGAGAAGAAAGGAAGGATTGCCGCAAGAAGGCAATTTATGGAGGAAAAAGAATGAAATTATACAACATCAAGGATATGGACCGCTTTATGGATATCGTAGAGAGCTGTAACGGCGGGATCACATTGAAACTCAACGACAGAGAGATCGTCGATGTGAATAACGAAGCCGCCGTGAATCTTCTGCGCGCCATGCGCCCGGAGAAGGCCACCGTTGAAGTAAAGGCGGAGAACGCTGACGATACCATGCGCTTTGTGGAGTATATGCTGAGCGCCGTCTAATACACACGGACGTACGGAAGAAGGAACCACTCTCCCTGAGGAGAGTGGTTCCTTTCTTTATTATGTGCGATAATAAGAAGGCAATTCAGGAGAAACGACAGATGGAGAAACTGCAGCTGCCGCAGGTGACGCTGGTCGCCATGACGAGCGTCAATGTGAAGGAAACCATACAGGCGATGGAATACAGCTGCCGGGGGATCGATTTCGGTGACGCGGTGCTGATCACGCATGAAAAACCGGGGGAGCTTCCCGGGTTTATTCGTTATGCGCACACAGAAGAGCTGAAGAACATCGACGACTTCAATTATAAGATGGTCTATGAGCTGGGCGACCACATCCGGACAGACTTCGCAATGATCGTCCATGCGGACGGGTTCATCGTCCACCCGGAAATGTGGCGGGACGAATTCCTTGCTTACGATTACATCGGCGCGCCGTGGCCGCTGCCGCCGGAAGGGGATACGACGACCTACCGGGATAAGGACGGCAACATCTGCCGCGTGGGTAACAGCGTCGGGATCCGCTCCAAGCGCCTGATGGACTTTCCGAAAAAGGCAAACGTGCCCTGGGAAGGGGAGTATGCCTACGGCAAAATGTGGTATCACGAGGACGGGTTCCTCTGCTGCAAGATCAGACATCTCCTGGAAGCGGAAGGAATGAGGATCGCGCCGCTCGAAGTCGCGAAATACTTCGGCCATGAGACCATGATCCCCGAGATCGAAGGGATCACGCCGTTCTGCTTCCACAAATGGAACGGGACCAATGCGGACTACCCCAACTTCCTGCCGGCACCGAAAAAACGAAGCCTCTTTCAGAGGATCAGGGACAGGCTGTCATGATTTACGATTGCTTTCAGTTTTTCAATGAACTGGATATGCTGAAGATCCGGATGCACATTATGGATCCGATCGTGGATTACTTTGTCATCAGCGAGGCGAACGAAACGTTCTCCGGCCTGCCAAAGCCCTATTACTATGAGGAAAACAAGGAGATGTTCTCCGAGTTTGCGGACAAGATCATCCATGTGACCGTGACCGATACGCCCGAGGGCGGCACGCACGAGCGGGATACGTTCCAGAAGAATGCCGTCACCAGGGGCCTGCAAAACTGCACGGACGATGACATCATCATTTTCAGCGATCTGGACGAGATCCCGAACCCCGAGGAGATCCAAAAGATCCTGGACGCAGGGGTGGAAAAGGACAAGGTCTACCACTTCGCGCAGCGTCTCTTTTACTGTTACCTCAACATGGAAGAGGTGTCCGGCAAGCTCCTGTCCTATGCGGGCGACTTTGAGGATGCCGACCCGAAAAAATGGATCGGTTCGAAGATGCTTTCGTATCAGCTGTTAAGAGAAAAGGGATGGCAGCTCGGAGAGCTCCGGTTTCCCGACAAGAAAGAATACGGCATCCGCGTGGACAACGGCGGATGGCACTTCGGATACATGGGCGGGCACGGAGAAACGGACATCAAAAAGCGGGTTCGGGAGAAGGTCATCTCGGCCGCCCACCAGGAATACAACAACCGCCGCACGCTTGACCGGGTGGAGGAGAGGCTCCTCGACGGGCAGGACATCTTCGGGCGCGATGCAAGATTTGTCCGCAGGGAGATCGATGAGACTTATCCCCTGTATATCCGTACGCACCGGGAAGAACTCGCACACCTGATCCTGCAGGAAGAGAGCGAAGAAGACAGACAGAAACGGCAGCAGAAGCAGAGAAGAAGAGACCGGGTGGAGGAAATGCTCCTGCCGTTCAAACGTCTGGCAAGAAAGATCTTACGGAAGGGGAACTGAGCCTGATGGCAAGCGTAAAGGAACCCCTGGTATCCATCTGCATCCCTGTCTATAACAATCCGGAGGACGTGCGACGCCTCCTTCTTTCAATTGAAAAGCAGACCTGTCAGAATATCGAGATCAACATCAGCGACGACTCCGATGATACACGGATCGAGGAACTGATCCGGACGATGCCGGAGCATCTCCGATCGAAGATCCGCTACGTCCGCAATGCGACGAAGAAGGGATTCATCCTGAACTGGAATGCCGCGATTCAAATGCGGGATCCGGCAGCAGACTATATCAAGATCTTTTTCAGCGACGACTTCCTGACAGAAGAAGAGAGCCTTGCGAAGTTCGTTTCCCTGCTGGAGGAAAACCCTGAGGCCCATCTTGCGTTTTCCGGCTCCCGGCAGGTGAAGCTGTATGAGAAAACGGAAGACGGAGACTACGCCTATACCGTCCGGTGGGCAGAGGATGCGTTCATCGAAGGACTCCGGAGGGACCACCGCCATCTGTTCCTCGGCAACCAGATCGGCGCGCCCAGCGCCGTCCTGTACAGGAATACGGAACCGCCGTATCTGTTCGACGAAAAGAGCGGATTTGCCTCCGACATGTTCCTCTACTTTGACATCCTGCAGGACCACCCGGCCTTTGCGTGGACGAGAGAGCCCCTCGTGTCGATCGGCCTCCATGAGAGCCAGTACACGCAGACCTTTACGGAGATGGACGAACGCATTTACGAGGACTATCGGTATCTCTATCAGAAGTACCGGCTGTGGGAATCTGAGGAATGCAAAGACTACATGATCAGGGAACGGATCCTCCCGTACCGCAAAGGTTATGCGGAGGCGAGAGAGAATCACATCTTCCGCGGGGAATACATTTGCGGGTGGATTCATGATAGAATAAACACATTACTATCCTTTATGAAAAGCAGATTACAAAAATCATAAGGTCACAGGAGAACGAAAATGGCAAACGAACAAATGAAAGAAATGCCGCTGGTATCGATCTGTATTCCTGCGTTCAACAATGTAACGGGGATCGAGAGACTTCTGCATTCGATCGAGCAGCAGGACTACCCGAACATCGAGATCAACATCTCGGACGATTCGGACAGCGATGAGGTCGAATGGCTGATCGGCAATTCCGACATCGACGTGAACTATGTCCACAATACGGAAAAGTCGGGCCTTGTTCCGAACCGTAACGCGGCAGTCCGCATGAAAAGCGACAACGCGCAGTTTGTCAAGATCATGACCGGTGACGATTACTTTACCAATACCGATTCGCTGAGCAAATTCGTGGCGCTTCTGACCGAGAACCCGCAGGCGGCCTTTGCCTTTTCCGGCACGAGAGAGGTCGTGCGGCAGGGAGAAGGGGCGGAAGACGAGACGGCCACGGACCGCGCTGCGAGCGATGAATTCATAGAAGCGCTGCAGAAGGATTATCGGCATCTGTTTCTCGGCAATGAGATCGGGTCTTTAGGCGCAACCATCTACCGTGCGTCGGAGCCTGCCTACATCTTTGACGTCAAGAGCCGGTTTGCTTCTGACATGTTCCTCTACTTTGACATCCTGCGTGCGCATCCCGAGTTCGTCTTTACGAAGGAACCGCTCGTCTCCTTTGCGGTCCGCGAAAAGAGACTGGACAACAAGGTAGAAGAAGTGCCGCGGGTCTCCAGAGACTATCGCGCGTACGACGACTACAATTACATGTACGACAAATACCATCTCTGGGAGTCCGAGGAGTGCCGGAAATACATGATCCGGAACGTCCTGCTTCCCTTCAACCGCTCCTACGCGGAAGCCAGGGAAAAACACATCTCCACCACGGAATACGCTTCGGAATGGATGGCGTTCAAACTGGCCGGACTCTCGAAAGAGAATGCTGAAGAAGGAACGGGACGCATCCAGAAGAAGGACATCCAGGTCGAAGACTACGCCGGCCACATCATGCGGAAATTGACGGGCGGTGCGCTCCTGACGACCAAGGCGGAAGACGAGATCAACACCATGGTCATCGGCTGGGGTACGGTCGGGATCAACTGGAATAAAAAGGTGTTTGTGACGTATGTGCGCGAAAACAGACATACGATCAGCCTGCTGCAGAAGAATAAGGAATTCACCGTCAGTGTGCCGATGGAGAAGCTGACGCCGACGATGCTGGAGATCTGCGGCAGACAGAGCGGCAGAGACATCGATAAGATTAAGGAGGCGGAACTGACGCTCATTGATCCGGAGGTGATCTCCGTTCCCGCCATCAAGGAAGTGCCGCTCACCCTGGAGTGCAAGGTGCTGTACATGCAGAAGCAGGATCTGTCATTGTTTGAAGACGAGAGCATTCCCGGAAAGCTTTACCCGCAGGATGTTGACAGCAAGAATACCGGTGCCAATAAGGATCCGCATTATGCGATTTACGGAGAGATCGTCGATGCTTACATCATAAAGAGCTGAGAAAACTTTTTTCCGTGCAACGTACTGGCATCCGCCAGTTCCATCGGAGAAGGAGAGGACATCGGAACGGTATTAAGCATCATCCTGTTTTCAAGGGTGATGCTTTTTGTAGACAGGGCTTTCAGTCCTCGAAGTAGCGAAGGATCGCATCGTCGATGCCGTGCTCCTTCACGAAGGCCCGTACCTTGTCGAACGTCGCAAGGGAGGGCTGTGCGCCCATGCCCGAAACGGTGATGGCGCCGATGATGTTGGCAAGGCGGATGGCTTCCGCATCGCTCATGCCAAGGCATTTGCCGGTGCAGAAGGCGCCGACAAAGCTGTCGCCGGCGGCCGTGGGATCGACCGCGTGGATGCCCTTCACGCTTTCCTCGAGAATAACATCGTCCTGCGTGATCATCATGGCGCCGGCATCGCCGAGCGTCAGCAGGAGATTGCGGATACCTCTTTTCTGCATGACTTCGCGGATCCGCGGAACCTTGTCGTGCGGAATGCCTTCGCCTTCTCTGCGGACGACCATGCCAAGAAGCGATGCGGCTTCTGTCTCATTGGGGGAAAGGTAGGTGATGTGCGACAGCAGTTCATCGGAGAGCGGTGCGATGGGTGCCGGATTCAGCATGACCGGGACGCCTTTGTCAAAGGCGTAGGCGGCGACGATCTCATTGATCTGCATTGGGATCTCCAGCTGAAGGATGACCATGTCATACTGCGCGATCTCTTCCTTTAAGAATGCGACGTCTTCCGGCGTGATCATCATGTTGGTTCCGGAAGCGACGATGATGCGGTTGTTTAAGGCAACGCCGTCCTTGGTGGTCAGAATGATGGAAGCCGCGGCGCTGGATGCGCCCTTTTTCTCCATCAGGTGCTCCGTATGGATGCCGTCACTGATCAGCGCGTTTCGAAGAACGCTGCCGAAGGCATCGTCTCCGAGTTTGCCGACCATGGTGACGTCGGCACCAAGACGCGCGGTCTGGACCGCCTGATTGGCGCCCTTCCCGCCCGGTGCCGTGCGAAACGTGTCGCCGAGCACCGTGGCGCCGGGTTCCGGAAATACTTCCGTGCTCATGATGGTATCCATCACGAGGCTGCCGACGATCAGGATCTTAGGCGCTTTTTTCATAGTGCTTTCCTTTGCGCGCTTTTAGCGGCAGGCTTCCTTGACGCGTGCGCAAACGGCAGCAGGTGTAAAGCCGAATTTCTCCAACAGCGCTTCTGCGGGAGCGGACTCCCCGAAGCGGTCTTCCATGCCGATGCGGGTCAGCTTCGTGGGAAGCTTTGCAGAAAGAACTTCCGCCACAGCGCCGCCCAGTCCGCCGGCAATGAGGTGTTCCTCGGCGGTGACGACCCTGCCGGTCTTTGCGGCAGAGGCAAGGATCAGCTCTTCGTCCAGGGGCTTGATGGAGCAGATGTTGATGACCTCCGCATCGATCCCTTCATTCTTCAGAAGTTCCGCGGCTTCGAGGCAGATGCTGACAAGAAGGCCCGTGGCAACGATCGTCACGTCTTTTCCTTCCTTGAGGAGCTGTCCCTTTCCGATCTCAAAATGATAGTCGGCGCCGTTGATGACAGGAACGGCAGCGCGTCCGAGACGCAGATAGACCGGGCCGTCAAGGTCAAGCGCCGCCTTGACGCAGGCTCTTGCTTCGATGTCATCGCTGGGGCTCAAGACGGTCATGTTCGGGAGAACGCGCATCAGCGCGATGTCTTCGATGCACTGATGGGAAGCGCCGTCTTCGCCGACGCTGATGCCGGCATGGGTGGCGCCGATCTTCACGTTCAGTTTCGGATAGGCGACGGAGTTGCGGATCTGTTCAAAAGCGCGTCCGGCGGTAAACATGGCAAAGCTGCTGACAAAGGGGATCATGCCCGCGGCGGCAAGACCGGCGGCAACGCATACCATATTGGCTTCCGCAATGCCGGCGTTAAAGAAACGCTCGGGGCACACCTTTGCAAACTCTTCCGTCTTGGTCGCACAGGAAAGGTCAGCATCCATAACGATCAGGTTGGGATAGTCCTTTGCGGCTTCCGCCAGCGCGGCGCCGTAGCTGTCTCTGGTTGGGATCTTCTTCATTTCACTCATTTGCTTCACCTGCCCTTTCCAATTCCTCCATTGCCTGCCGGTACTGTTCTTCGTTCGGTGATTTTCCGTGCCAGCCGGCCTGATTTTCCATGAACGAAACGCCTTTTCCCTTGACGGTCTTTGCCAGGATGACCGTCGGCTGTCCCTTGGTCTTGCGTGCCTCTTCAAACGCTGCGCGCAGCGAATCAAAATCATGACCGTCGGCTACGACCACATGGAAGCCGAAGGCTTCAAACTTCTTGTCGAAGGGCTGCGGATCGTTGACTTCGGCGATGGTGCCGTCGATCTGCAGACCGTTGTAATCCAGGATTACCGTGAGGTTATCCAGCTTTTTGGCAGCGGCAAACATGGCGGCTTCCCAGATCTCGCCTTCCTGGCTTTCGCCGTCGCCGATGACGGTATAAACACGGTAGTCTTTCTTCTGCACCTTGCCGGCCAGCGCCATGCCGACCGCGGTCGCCATGCCCTGTCCGAGAGAGCCGGTGCTCATATCAAGGCCCGGAAGATAGCGCATCGAAGGATGGCCGTGGAGGCGTGTTCCGAGCTGACGGAAGGTTTTTAACTCTTCGAGCGGGAAATACCCTCTGTGTGCCATGGTACCGTACAGCGCGGGTGTCACATGTCCCTTGGAAAGGACAAAACGGTCGCGGTCGGGATCGGCCGGATTCTTGGGATCGATGTGCATTTCCTCAAAATACAGATACGTCAGGATGTCCACGCAGGAAAGGCTCCCGCCGGGATGGCCCGAATGTGCGGTGTACACGGCAGTGACTGCCGATTTACGAATTTCATTTGCGTAATGCCGCAGTTCTTGATTATTCATGGAAATTGTCTACCTCCTTTGGCCATGATGTTATTGAGAAAAACAGCTGACTTGATTTTTTCTGGATACATTTTATGGCATTTTTTTAATTTCAACAATATTCGAAGCGACCTCGCGGTCATGCGGCAGATCTGAGGATCAGTTTTCCAGAAGATCGATCAGCGCAGACACATCCTCTGCCTTCGTGGCCCAGCCGGTCACGAACCGGACAGTCGTATGGTCTGCGCTTTCTTTTGCCCAGACCTCGAAAAGGACGCGTTCCGAGAGTGCCTTCATTTTGTCATTCTTAAGCGTAACGAAGATCTGATTGGTGGGAGAGCAGTACTGCAGAGGCAGGCCGATGCGTCCGCAGGCTTCACGCAGGTTGTCCGCAAGCGCGATTGCCTGCCTGCCGACGACGTCATACACGATGCGCGAGGGATCCTCTTCGGACGGAGAAAACAGCGCGCCAAACTGCAGGCCGAGGAGCCTTCCCTTCGCGAGTACTGCCCCCATTTGCTTCTGCAGGGAGAAGAAATGCGGGAAACGCTTCCCGTCCGGAATGACGATCGCTTCCCCGAAGAGCGCGCCGCACTTCGTACCGCCGATATAGAAGATATCGCAAAGCTTCGCGAGATCCGCGAGCGTGACATCGTTTTGATTCGCTGCCAGCGCATAAGCAAGCCGCGCGCCGTCCACATACAGCTGCAGGTGCTGCCTGTCGCAGACCTGACGGACTGCCTGCAGCTCCGCGAGAGAATACAGCGTACCGCACTCCGTCGGCTGGGAAAGATAGACCGCTCCCGGCATCACGATGTGGTCGTGCGTCTCATCCGCCCAGTAAGCCTCACAGTAAGCGTCGATCGCCTCCGCGGAGATCTTTCCGTTTTCGGAAGGGAGCGTGATGACCTTGTGCCCGCCGCGTTCGATGGCACCGGCCTCATGGATCGAGATATGGCCGCTCTCCGGCGCGATCACGCCCTGATAGGACTGCAGCAGGGCGCTCAAGCACAGGGCATTTGCCTGTGTGCCGCCGACGGCAAAGTGCACGGCCGCACCCGGACACGCGCAGGCCGCGCGGATCTTTTCCCTTGCCTGTTCGCTGTAATCGTCCGTCATATAGCCGGGCGTATGCTCTTCATTGGTCTCTATCAGCGCGCGCAGCGCGTGCGGCTCGGCGCCTTCCATATAGTCAGATAAAAAATACAGTTTCTCCATTTCCCCCTCCGATCGTGCGTGGTCTTGCTCCTGCCATTATACGTTCTTCGTTAATTTTTGCACAGATATAAAAACTTCTTTGCGGTCACCGGTGTAATAAGTTCAAAGAGTAATCTTAATAATCTTAATCGGGTAATATATTCCCATTAAGCATACATAGGGTATGAAAGGAGATTATTCTTATGAACAAAGTCAAAATAACCGCTCTTTATGAGCGCCTATCCAGAGACGATGAACTTCAAGGTGAATCAAATTCGATTGTAAATCAAAAGAGGCAGTTACTTGCCTATGCCAAGGATCATGGCTTCCCATCCCCTACACATTTCACAGACGATGGAATAAGTGGAACACGTTTCGATAGGCCGGGCTTTATGTCCTTGATGGATGAAGTATCAAATGATAATGTCGGTATTATCCTTGTAAAAGACATGAGTCGTGTCGGACGTGATTATCTTCAAGTTGGTGAATTCATGGAATATCTTCGCAAGAAGAATGTTCGCCTTATCGCCATCAACGATAATGTCGATACCTTTACAGGTGAAGATGATTTTACCCCTTTTAGAAATATCATGAATGAGTGGTATGCAAGGGATACCAGTAAGAAGATAAAGTCAGTTTTCAAAGCTAAAGGACTCTCCGGTAAGCATGTGGCTTCAAATTGTCCTTATGGTTATCTAAAAGATGAAAAAGACGGCAATAAATGGATTGTGGATGAAGAAGCTGCGGAAGTAGTCAGAAGAATATTTAGGCTCACAATAGAAGGGAATGGGCCATATCAGATAGCCGGAATCCTAAGAGAAGATAAAGTTGAAATCCCTGCCGTTCATATGGCAAGATACGGCCAAGGTCTAAATAAGAATAAAACATTTAAGGATCCATATAATTGGGGATCAAGTACCATTGTCTCCATCTTATCTAAACAAGAGTATCTAGGTCACACAGTAAACTTCAAGACACAAAAGCATTTCAAGGATAAAAAGAGCCATTATGTTTCTGAGGATAATTGGGTAATCTTTGAAAATACGCAAGAACCCATTATTGACGAGGAAACTTTTGAGCTTGTCCAGAAGATTAGAAAAAGCGTAAGAAGATATCCGGATGGTTGGGGCGAGCTTCATCCTCTTACAGGGCTTATGTATTGTGCGGACTGCGGAGCAAAGATGTATGTTCATAGAACAAGTAACGGAAAACGTATTCCGCAATATACCTGCTCAGCCTATAGTAAAGTTCCGGTTGGCACAAAATGCCCTACGCAGCATAGAGTAAAAGAGGAAAATGTCCTTATTCTTATCAAAGACCTTCTTAAAGCTATTGCCGAGTATTCAAAGCTTGATAAGGAAGCTTTTATCAAGACAATAAAGGAAACCCATAAATCTCAAAGTAATGTGGATATATCAAAGGCTAAGGGAGTCGTTACGGCAAATAATAATCGCCTTGAGGAGCTGGAAAAATTAATATGTCGCATTTATGAAGATAATATCCTTGGAAAGCTTCCGGAAGATCGTTATCTTACGCTGTCACAAGCCTATGAAAATGAGAAGCAGAGTCTTACAAAGCAAACCGCTGAACTGGAAAAGGAAATAGCAGAAGCAGGTATTGAAAATAATTCTGCCGAGAAGTTTATCGCACTCATTCAAAAATACGAGAACTTTGATGAACTTACTAATCCTATGCTTTTAGAATTGGTTGATAAAGTGCTTGTCCATGAACGTGATGTAAAAGGCAGCATCAACTGCACACAGGAGATTGAAATCTACTTCAATTTTGTTGGCAGATTTTTACCGCCGGACTTTGAGAAGGAACTAACCGAGGAAGAAAAGGCGCAATTATTACTTGCCGAAAAGAAAAGAGAAAAGCAGCGTAGAGCTTATCTCAGAAGGAAAGAATCAGGATGGCAGGCACAGTATGAAGCCAAGATCAAAGCCAAGAAGAAGGCTGAGATGGACAAAGCTAAAGATGAGATAAAGCAGGAGGATATCAAGAAAGGCGTATTCATCCCAGTAGCAGATATTCCCTCTGTTGAGCCTAAAAAGGCAGATGCAGTAATAAAAAGTGGTTTATAGGGCTTAACGCTTACGGTATAATATGAATACAAGATTTTCACCGAGAAATGAGGTACAGATAATGGCGAATGATGACAAAACTGAGATAGCGATATTTGAGCCTATTGACAAGGAAAAGGTCAAAGCACAAATATATGAAATTAGAGGCATTAGAGTTATGCTTGATAGCGATATTGCTGTTTATTTTGGTGTTGAGACAGGCGCACTTAACAGGGCTATGAAGCGTAATATTAAGCGATTTCCAGATTCTTTTTGCTTTCAGCTTACAGATGACGAAATATCGAGATGCCAATCTGGCATCTCGATGCAAACTGTCGGAATTAAAGGTGGAAGATCATATAAACCTTATGTCTATTCTGAACAGGGTGTGGCAATGCTCACAAGTTGCTTGCATACAGATAGAGCAATTGATGCGAGTATACAAATAATGGAAGCATTTGTAGAGATGCGTCATTATTTACAACAGAACAGACAATTGCTGCCATATCAGGAGCTTTATTTGCTATCCAATAGACAAAATAGCATAGAGTTAGACATTCGAGATATTAAGAAAACAATGGTCACCAAAGCAGACCTCTCTGATTTCATGAAGCTGTTTGATGCCAGTAAAGACGCTGAAGAGATCCTCATCCTCAACGGACAACCCTTCAGGGCGGACATGGCATATCAAAAAATCTATAAGAAGGCCAAGAAAAGCATAATTGTCATAGATGATTATATTGGCATAAAGACGCTTCATCATCTTGCTGCAGCAAAGAAAAACATAAAGATAACTATCGTCAGCGATAACAAAGGCAGGAATCCTTTTCGAAAAGCAGAATATGATGATTTTGAAAAGGAATATCCCGGCAGAGATATTACTTTCATAAAATCGCTGGATAAAATCCACGATCGATATATCATCCTGGATTATGGAACGGATTCCATAAAGGTCTATCATTGTGGTGCCAGCAGCAAGGATGCAGGGCGCAGCGTCACGACAATCACAGAAATTAAGGATGTGGCGGATTACAAGAATACTGTAGCAAGGATGCTTTCTAACCCGCCGCTAGTTTTGAGATAAAAAAACAGAAAAACATTTAGGAAAATTGCCCAAAAACATTGATTTTACGGGCTATCCGTGGTATCCTTTATAAGACTATATGATCTGACGTTCTCTGAGGACAACACCTCTGAGGACAACACCTCTGAGGACAACACCTCTGAGGACAACACCTCTGAGGAGACAATTATGCCTCGGAGGATGAATACCTGATACTTTCAATAAACCTCCTTCCGAGAGCGATCTTGAAGGAGGTTTTTACGTGAAACACAAAATTACAAGACTGTTGAGCATTCTTCTTGCTCTCGTGATGATGGCGGGATTACTACCGGGGCAGGTGGCGTATGCGGATGGTGAACCGCCCTTGCAGAATGTCCAGCTCTCCGCAGAAGGCGTTTTGACATGGGATGCCTTCTCTGGTGCGGGATGCTATTTTTGGAGCGTCGGAACATATGAAGGCACTACGGAGGAAACTACTTTCAATATAAAGGGCATACTAGATAGCAATAAAGGTGGCAGTGGAACATATACTGTTAAGCTTTATGCGATGGATAAGAAACCAGAGGATGGCGGTACTCGAATATCATCTATATGGCAGAAACCATATAGCTATACCTCCACTATACCTCAACTTTCTACTCCGACAAATCTAAAATGGGTCGGAAATGTTGGGTCGTGGGACTCTGTACCAAATGCAACTAAATATAGAGGTAGGTTATGGGTTGATTCTTTTGGCAATACTGCTGATCCGATTAATTTTGAAACTACATCAAATAGCATTGATTTTTCGGATTATTTTGTTGCAGATACACACCAGTACGCATTTGTTGTTTATGCAACCAGCGAAAACTATATTGATAGTGAATATGCAACCAGTGGGTGGGTTACAAGAACCAAAGACTTATCATCTCTCCAAAATGTATCTATATCCTCAGAAGGCATTTTGACTTGGGATGCTTTCCCTGGAGCTACATTGTATAGTTGGAGTTACCAATTTGGTGCAAACAGTGGTGGCGGACTTGTAGAAGGGACATCTGTCAATATAAAACATATGTTAGATGAAGTTAATGCACCGAGCGGACAATATACGATTGGACTTCATGCGTTAGACAAACATCCAGGGTATGGTGGTGTACAACTGTCATCAAAATGGTGGGGAGAATATGATTATGTGTTTTCGTATGTGTTCACTACTCAACCGCAGGGTGGAACCATTACGAACGGCGGGCAGCATACCGTTACATGGGCGACGAACTTCACACCTGTCAGTATTCATAGATTCAAAGACGATGCAACGGATAAAATCCTCGATAATCCTACAATCACATCGGAAAACATTTCCGAGGCGGGCGTTTATAAATACCGTGCATGGTACGGCACCGGAGCCGCAGAATATGTAGATAGTGATGAGTTTACTGTGAATGTTACTTATACCATCACCTTCAACGCTAGCGGCGGAAGTGCTTCGGCAACAAACGCTACAACAGGCACAGATGGCAAGCTGACAAGCCTGCCGACAGCAACCCGTGACGGCTACAGCTTTATGGGCTGGTTTACGCAGCCAAACGGCGGCAGCAAAATAACGACAGATACGGTGTTTACCGGCAACACCACGGTGTATGCGCGTTGGTCTGCGAAATATCACACCATAACCGTCAATGGCGGCACGGCAGACAGAAGCGCCGCGCCACCGCAGCAAACGGTGAATATCACCGCAAGCACAAGAGAGAATTATACCTTTAAGGATTGGACGGTCGTTTCCGGAGGCGTCACCCTTGAAAATGCAAACAACGCAGCAACCAGCTTCAAAATGGGAACGCAGGATGTGCTTGTAAGGGCGAATTACACATACAGCGGTCCAACAATAGACACGGTCTATATCAACGTTGCCGAGCCAAAGGCGGGTGTCAATCCTTCAGACGCGGTATCGGCGGCAACAGACCAATATGTGATCAGCGATACAGTTTGGACAGACACGGAAACAAATATCAAACTTTCTGCAACGGACAAATTTGTGCCGGGCAAAACATATAAGGTTAAGATTTATGTCAGAAATGTCACATCGACGATACCGTTCAATACTTCCGCAATGACAGCCTATGTAAACGACAGCACCGATGGAGTCAGCATAAATCTTGGTATGGGCGTCATCGATGTTGAAAAAGAGTTTACGGTGGCGGCGCAAGAAAGTTATAACGTTCATGTAAACATTATGACATACGATACAGACGGCGTGACCCTTCTTTCCGAAACGGGCGGAACGGCTTCTGCAAGCAAAAATATTGCCGCAACGGGAGAAAAAGTAACCGTCACCGCAACGCCAAACAGCGGATACACGCTGCAAGCTATTAAATGGGGAAACGGCGGAACGGACACGGATATTACATCAACAAATGAATTTATAATGAAAGACTTCGATGTCGCGGTTGATGTATATTTCCAAAAAGAGGGAACGGTAACGCCTGTTAAGCCCACTATCACAACCACCACTCTGTCGGACGGCAAGGTGGGAAAAGAATATAATCAGACCCTTGAAGCTACGGGCGATACACCTATCACATGGGAGGTTGTAAGCGGTAGCAGTCTCCCCGCAGGGCTGACCCTCGCCGCAGACGGAAAGATCAGCGGAACGCCTACAATGGCTGTCCCATACACCTTTACCGTGAAGGCTACCAACGGGGCGGGAAGCGATACAAAGAGCTATACAGTAATGATCGTTGCCGCTGATGCAACAACCTATACGGTTTCTTTCAATCCCAATAGCGGCGGCGGAACAATGAATGATGTGATCGTCATGGAAGGAGAAAAACTGACGCTTCCTGAATGCACCTTTACACCGCCTTCTGCGGATAAAGAGTTTGATAAGTGGGATGCCGGAGAGCCGGGCGACCAAGTGGAAATCATTGATGATTCCACCATTACGGCGATCTGGAAGGATAAAGCTGTTACGCCTATAACTGTAACAGAGATATCCATCAAAACGCCTGCAAGCAAAACTGAATATACAGTTGGCGAGGCGCTTGATGTAAGTGGACTTACCCTTGATGTAGAGAAGTCAGATGGAACGCATGAAACAGTAGCGGTTACGCCTGCTATGGTAAGTGGCTTTGATTCATCTGCACCGGCGGCAAGCCAAACACTTACTATCACCTATGAAGGTAAGACTGTCACATATAATGTAAGTATTAAGGCTCCAGTAACGCCACCTTCTACCATCACCTATACCGTGACCGTTGGTGGAAACAGCACATGGACAAAAGGAAGCACTAATGCACTGTCCATTACGGTAAAACGTAGTGAGGACGATGAAAATTGTATCAAACACTTCACAGGTGTTGAGATCGACGGTACGGCACTTTCTGATAGCGATTATGATAAGAAAAAAGGAAGCACGATTGTTACCTTAAAAGCTGCTTCCCTTCAAAAGCTTTCTGTTGGTGAACACACCGTCACTGTAAACTTTGATGATGGCAAGGTCAGCACCAAATTAACCGTCGCTAATAGTACATCTGGTGGTAACACTGGCGGAAATACTGATCCAAGCGGAACCAATACCGGAGGAAATACAAATACAGGTAGTAACACAAATAAACAGCCTGTCGTTAATACCGGAACAAAAGCACCGGCAACAGGAGACAATAACAGTATTGCTCTTTGGAGCATCATGCTTATAGCTTCACTTCTTGGAATCTCGTTCACAATGATAAGCAGAAAGAGATACAGCAAGTAAGTCGCAAAACATGGCGAAGATCAAGCAGTCAGTTTCTTGATGAATCTGGCTGCTTTTCTTTTGTGAAAATCTCTGGTAGAGATTATCACAAAACAAACGGAAATAGTCCGCGCCAACTTATGAGGCATGGACTATTTTTGTTTGTCGGAGTTAAGAGGCAGAGCCTTTTATCTGGGTACAGGGGCGAAGCGCCCTGTCGGTTCAAAGGCAGAGCCTTGCCCAGTGAAGTGAGCGCTATGCGTCACTTCGTACTGGGTATTATCCGACGCAAATCCTTAACGGTTAGGTTAAATTGTGTATTTACTTGCAGTCGGAGAATCAAAGAAAAATGGAAAATCGGATGGGAAAGGATGGTGAAAAAGCGAATGAAACTATCAAGGCATAATGGCAGATCAGGCAAAAATGGAACCTACAACGTAAAGCATAATGACCGAAGATTTGATGTGGAAAAGAGTGAGCATATTGATGCGGAGAGAACAAAACAGAATGTCTATTGGGATATGTATCAAGGATATTATTCCGATGATATGCTGCCCGAGAATGAAGAAATGACCGCTTCCTTTTCAGAGGTGGAACGAAGGTTTTATCACGAAAGATATTTCGATTTTTGCGAAAAACAGAATGCAAGAAATGAACGCACAAGGCACCAGGAGAGGAATAGAAGCCCGGACGATTTACTAAAAGATAAGAGAACTTGTCCGGAAGAAAGCATCATGCAGATTGGCAATATGGATATGTCAATTCCCCCGCAAGTCTTTAGAGACATAGCAGAAGAATATTTTGAAGAATTTAACAGAAGGTTTGGAGATCATATTCATATTTTAGACTGGTCGCTCCATCTTGATGAAGCCACTCCTCACATCCATGAGCGCCATGTCTTTGATTCTGAAAACCGTTATGGAGAGATAGCACCTCAACAGGAAAGGACTCTAGAAGCATTAAACATTCCTTTGCCGGATCCTGAAAAACCGAAAGGAAAGCTGAACAACAGAAAGATAACTTTTGATAAAATCTGTCGCACGCTTCTTCTCGATATTTCAAAAAAGCATGGACTCAATCTTGATGTGGAACCGGAATATGGCGGTCGAGAGTATCTCGAAAAGCAGGATTATATTCTGATGAAGCAACAAGAAAAAATCGAAAAACAGGACGAACTGATAGAGAAGAAAGAAGCAAGACTTGAACATCTGGAAGTTACGATTGCTGACACAGAAGCCTTTGCGGAGAAAGTATCAAATATCGCTTATGAGAAAGCTGTGGAGGTTGTTACGGAAAGAGTTGTAGAAGAAACCCATAATGAAGATTTTAAGATAATCGAGAATTACAAGAAGTCCATAATTTCTCCAGAGAATCCAAACAGACCAGATGTAAAGAAGATGGCAGAACAAGTTATTGATGGACTCATGGTGAAATTCAGAGGCTTTACCAAGAAGATTACAGAAAAGCTATCCGGTATCTTGCGTAGTCCTGAGGAAAGAGAGCGCAACAAGGAACCTATTAAGCGCTCAATTATTCAAGAACTGCAAGACGCAAAGAAACGATCAGAAGCAGAAAGAGAAGCAAGGAAGAATAATCCAGAGCTTCAGAGACTCAAGCCTAAAAGAAAAGACGATATTGAAAGATAAGCGATTGTCATTCGGGAAAAGAAAGACAATCGCTATTTTTATGTCTTGAAAGAGGGTGATGTATATTGAGTGAACAAAGAGAAGAAAAGAAAGTGCCGACCATTTTCAAGAAGATTGGCGGTATAACTTACAGGGTAAGAGTTCATTTTAACGAGAAAGCTAAGGAAGATATGCAGCAGAAAATAGAGCGCATGATTCGAGATGAAGTAAAGAATCCATCAAAAAAGATCGAGTAAGGTATTAAAAAGTCCTTGACAAGCGGTTACAGGGTAGATGAGTAAATCTATACTTGTTAGTAAAGGGGCCGTTGATGCGGCCTCTTTTGACGGGAAACTATGGATAAAACAGGATATAATCTTTAGAATTAACCATGAATTTGAATAGGATCGATTATATAGGATGGAGAGACTGGGTGATTTCGAGTCAATAATATGGGTATAATAAAAACATGAAGATTTTCCATATCGCAAGGAAGAAATGCTGTCCATCCTGGCAGATATGAAAGAGTAGGAAAAGCCGACCGATTGGAGGAAGAAAGGAATGGATCTGTATTTACAGGCAGGTATTAAAAAACTATCGAAGAGCACGCTCACGCTCTGGAAGGGCGCGATCTTCGCGGGAATGTTCATCGCGCTTGGCGGCTATGCCAGCCAGATCGCCACGATGGAGACGGGCAGCAAGGTCGTTGCGTCCTGTGTCTTCCCGGTGGGCCTCATCATGGTCGTGCTGACGGGGTCGGAACTCTTTACCGGCAACAACCTGCTGATCATTCCGGTCCTTGCCGGAAAAGAGGATACGAAAAGCCTGCTGCGCAATCTCTGCCTGTCCTGGCTCGGCAACGGCATCGGCGCGCTCTTCATCGGGCTCTGCGCCGCGTATATCGCGCCGGATGAGGTGAAGGCGCTGCTGCAGCAGACGGCAGCGGCAAAGATGTCCGCGCCTGTCCCGACGCTCTTTGTGAAGGCGATCCTCTGCAACATCCTGGTCTGCGTCGCGGTGTACGGTGCGACGACGGCGACAGAGACGGCAGGTAAGCTCCTTGCCGCCTTTTTCCCGACGATGGCCTTTGTCCTGTGCGGATTTGAACACAGCATCGCCAATATGTATTATTTCGCCGGGGATGCCTTTTTATCATCTTCCTTTGGTGAAGGGGTCTCCAAACTGATGGCGGCTCTCCTGCATAATCTGATTCCCGTTACCGCGGGCAATCTTGTCGGAGGCGTTTTGATCGTCGGATGCGGCCTGTGGCTTGCGTCCGGACAGAAATGGCCTGCAAAGGCATAAGGGGGAGTAAGAGAAAACTTGACGCTGTTAGTGCTGCAACAGGTCTTTGTATTATCGGTTCTGATCCTGATCGGATTCATTCTCGGGAAGATTGGTTTTATCAAAGCGGAGCAGTCGGGGTTTCTGACAGGACTCCTGAAGAGAAAGAAAGGAAGAATATGAGAAGAATCGAAGAAAGCCTGTCTGTCAAAACCATAAACCTGAAGAACTGTCTGGTCATGCCGCCGATGGCGACCTACATCGCGGATGAAGAGGGGAAGGTCACGGAAGAACTGCTTGCGCATTACGAGGCCCGCATCAAAAGCGGACATATCGGACTTGGCATCACGGAGCATGCCTACATCAGTGCGCAGGGAAGGGCCAATAAGAAGATGCTTTCCATCGCTTCCGACGAAGTGCTTCCCGGATTGAAGAAACTGACGGATCTTTTTCACCGCTATGATACGCCGGTCATTGCGCAGTTCAATCATGCGGGGAGCGCTACGACAAGGGAGATCTCGGGGGAAGAGGTCGTGAGCGCCAGCGCCTGCCTGCAACCGTCCATTTCCAAGGTGCCGGCACAGGAGATGCCGCGCGCGTTGACGGAAGAAGAACTGAAACGACTGGTGCAGACGTATGTCGAAGCATCGGTCCGTGCAAAAGAAGCGGGCTACGACGGCGTGGAGATCCATTCCGCGCATTCCTATCTGCTGAATCAGTTTTATTCGCCGTTAACCAATCACCGCGAGGACGGCTACGGCGGGAGTGTCGAAAACCGGGTGCGGCTCCATTGTGAGATCCTGCAGGCGGTACGGAAAGCAGTGGGAGAAGACTATCTCATTGCCGTGCGTCTGGGCGCATCCGACCACTGCGAAGGCGGCAATGACATCGCGGACGCGGTGAAAGCGGCAAAGCTTCTGGAAGACGCCGGTGCGGATCTCCTGGATATTTCGGGCGGGATGTGTCGGTTTACGCTGGAGGGCCATGACGAGCCCGGGTACTTTGCGGAAGAAACGAAGGCAGTGAAAGAAGCGGTGCAGATCCCGGTCATCCTGACCGGCGGGATCAAGACGCTTGATGAGGCGGATTCTTTCCTGGAAAACGGGACAGCGGACCTGATCGGCGTCGGCAGAGCGCTGCTGCAGGACGCGGACTGGGCAAAAAACGAATTTGAACAATAGGAGAAGAAGATGCGGCGGGATTATTTATCGAAAATGGTGACCCCGGAGGAGGCGGCAAAGGCCGTACAGTCCGGAGATTATGTGGATTACGGCTTCGGAGCAGGCTTTCCGGAACTGATGGACAAGGCGCTTGCGGCACGCAGGGACGAGCTGCGGGATGTGAAGATCCGCGGCGGCCTCGTCATCCGCCCGTGGATCGAGGCGGTGGAATGCGACCCGGAGCAGAAGGCATTTACCTATTACAGCTGGCACATCGGAGATTATGAACGCAAGCTCCAGTCCCGCGGACTGGTGCGTTTTATGCCGATGATCCTGCGGTATCTTCCGGAACTGTACCGCAATCACATCCGCGTGGACGTGGCCTTTGTGCCGGTGTCCAGACCGGACGAAAACGGATACTGCGGCCTGGGGATCGGCAACTATGCATGGCGTACGATCTTTGAAAACGCGCGTACGGTCGTCTTTGAGATCAACGAGCATTTCCCGATGCTGCAGGGACCGGATGAACTGCACAGAGTCCATCTTTCGGAAGCGGATTACATCGTAGAAGGAGAACACGAGCCGCTGCCGATCCGTACCTATAAGGATCCTTCCGAGACGGAGATCAAGATCGCGGAGCACGTGATGAAGGAGATCCCGAACGGCGCCGTGCTTTCCCTCGGCGTCGGCGGCGTACCGTTTACGGTCGCGAATATGATCGCACAGTCTGATCTGCAGGATCTGGGCTGCCATACCGGCACCATCAGCGATGCGTTCCTGGCAATCTATAAAGCCGGGAAACTCACCAACGCGAAGAAGGAGATCGATACGGGGCGTTCCACCTGGAACCTTGCCATGGGTTCGGAAGAGTTTTACGACTGGCTGCGCAATGAGCCGGATATTTTCCGTCCCGGCGACGTGGACTACGTGCATTCGCCGGAGCGGATCGCAAAGATGTCCAATGTCATCAGCATCAACGGCGGCGTGGAACTGGACCTCATGGGACAGGAGAATGCGGAGTCCGCGGGAACAAGGCAGCTGTCCGGCACGGGCGGCCAGCTGGATTTCCTGGAAGGCGCGTTCCGCTCCAAGGGCGGGAAGGGCTTCATCTGCCTGGCATCCACTCACAAAAAGAAAGACGGGTCTCTGAAATCCAATATCGTTCCTTTTATTCCGGGCGGGAGCACGGTATCGGCGCCGCGTGGTATGATACAATATGTGGCGACCGAATACGGCGTAGCCAAACTCTCCGGCCTGACCCTGCTCGAGCGGGCAACGGCGATGGCGGAGATCGCGCATCCGGATTTCCGGGAGGAACTGATGCGCTATGCGGAAGAGAACTATAAGTAAGAGAGAATCACAGAGAGAAAGGATACGGGATGGATATTCAGAAAATTGCGGGCGCATGTGACCATACATTATTGAAGCAGGAGGCGACCTGGGAACAGATCAAAGCGCTGTGTGATGACGCGATCCGCTTTCAGACCGCATCGGTCTGCATCCCGCCCTGCTATGTGAAACAGGCAAAGGACTATGTGCAGGACCGGATGAAGGTCTGCACGGTCATCGGTTTCCCCAACGGCAACATGACGACGAAGACCAAGGTGTTTGAGACGAAGGACGCGCTCGCAAACGGCGCGGACGAGATCGACATGGTCATCAACATCGGCAGACTGAAAGCGAATGAAGATGACTTCATCGAAGAAGAGATCAGAGAGATCAAGGCAGCCTGCGGCGATCATATCCTGAAGGTGATCATCGAGACTTGCCTGCTGACGGAAGAAGAAAAGATCAGGATGTGCAGGATCGTGACGGCGGCAGGGGCTGACTTCATCAAGACATCCACCGGGTTTTCCACGGCGGGTGCCACCTTTGAAGACGTCGCCCTGTTTGCGCAGCACATCGGCGCCGGGGTGAAGATCAAAGCGGCCGGCGGGATCTCCTCCTTAGAGGATGCGGAGAAATTCATGGAGCTTGGCGCTTCACGTCTTGGCACCAGCCGGATCGTTAACATCTTAAAACAAATGGAGAAGTAAGAGATGCCTCCTATGGGCGGCCCCGGCATGGGGCGAGGCGGAAAGTTTTTAACGGAAGAAGAAAAACAGAATCGACCCAAAATTACTAAAGAGCTGCTGGCACGTGTTTTTTCTTATCTGAAACCTTATGGGCCGCAGCTCTTTGTTGTGCTGTGCTGTATCGTCGTTTCTTCCTTTTTGAATATGCTTCCGGCGATCCTGACCGGACGCATCATTGATGACGGTCTGATCGGCAGGGATTTTCAGAAGCTGGTCTTTTACATCGTGATGACCCTGCTTGTCTATGTGGGGGCCAATCTCGTCGGCGTCCTGGAAAGCTATCTGAATACGTGGATCGCGCAGCACATCACCTTTGATATGCGCAATCAGATGTACCGGCATCTGCAGTCCATGTCGCAGCGCTTCTTTACCTCCAACAATCAGGGCGACATCATCACACGCATGACGAGCGACATCGACGGCGTGCAGCAGATCGTTACCAATACCTTCACGAGCATCCTGTCCAACAGCATCACGCTGATCATTGCGCTGATCGCCATGCTGCAGAAAAACTATCTGATGACCCTCGTCAGCATCGTCATCGTTCCGCTGTTTACAATCCCGACGCGGATTGCCGGAAAGACGAGATGGGAACTGACCAGGGAGTCGCAGGAATGCAACGATGAGATCAACGGGATCTTAAACGAGACGCTTTCGGTGAGCGGCCAGACGCTGGTGAAACTCTTTTCGAAAGAAGAGGCGGAGTATCAGCGTTACGAAAAAGCAAACGAGAAAATGGTCCGGCTCAATATCAGGGAGCGGATGGCGGGCCGCTGGTTTTTTGTCGTCCTCTCCACGATCACCAGTGTCGGCCCGATGCTCTTATATCTTGTCGGCGGCATCCTGATGATCAAGCGCGGCGCTGCACTGACAGTCGGTGACATCTCGGTGCTCGTGGCGCTGCTTGGCAAACTCTACGGGCCGGTCAATCAGCTCTTAAACATTCAGGTGGACTGGATCCGGTCCATGGCGCTTTTTACGCGCATCTTTGATTACTTCGATATGCCGGTGGAGATCCGGAATGCGAAAGACGCAAAGATCCCGGAGCGCGCGGAAGGATGTGTCGAATTCAAAAACGTAAACTTTGCCTATGAGCCTTCCAGAATGGTTTTGAAAAACGTGAGCTTCCGGCTTGAGAGCGGACACAGCATCGCCATCGTAGGACCTTCGGGCTCGGGCAAGAGCACACTGATCAATCTGATCCCGCGGCTCTATGACGTGACAGACGGAGAAGTTTTATTTGACGGCATCAATGTCAAAGAACTGGATCTGGCCTTCCTGCGCGGGAACATCGGTGTCGTCACGCAGGACACCTATCTGTTCAAC
Source organism: Lachnospiraceae bacterium (assembly GCA_017627275.1). GTDB lineage: Bacteria > Bacillota > Clostridia > Lachnospirales > Lachnospiraceae > CAG-791. The sequence goes on along the minus strand of JAGAHC010000041.1, from coordinate 2,378 downwards.
GGGACCATTCGGGAGAATCTTCTGTATGTAAAGCCGGAGGCAACGGAAGAGGAACTGATCGAAGCCTGTGAGAAGGCAAACATCTATGACTTCATCAGGAATCAGGAAGAGGGGCTGGATACGGTTGTCGGCAACAGAGGCCTCAAACTCTCCGGCGGAGAGAAACAGAGGATCTCCATTGCGCGCGTTTTACTCAGAGACCCCGCGCTTCTGATCTTTGACGAAGCGACGAGCGCGCTGGATTCCATTTCCGAGAGCAAGATCCAGGCGGCGATCGATCCGCTTGTTGCCACAAGGACCAGCATCCTGATCGCACACCGCTTGTCTACGATCCTGTCGGCCGACGAGATCCTTGTCATCAAGGACGGGGAGATTGTAGAACGCGGCGTCCATGAGGACCTGGTCGGAAGAGGCGGTGTCTATACGGAGCTGTACAATACGCAGTTCGGCGTAAACGGCAGGGAAGAGGAAAACGTCACGGCGGACCAGGGAAGGACAGAGGTGGACGAAGAGTATGCCGAGTGGATCGAAAACTATACGATCCCGACCGTGGAGGTCAGAGAACCTGACTTCTCCGATTTCGGATTCCCGCTGCCGAAGGGGCCGCTTTCGGTTGAGGAGCCGTGAAAAATAGAATATGATGAAAACACAATTTTCTTTTGGCAGAGGGGAAGACAGCAAATGAGGAAACAACGGAAACAGAAAATCGGGTTTTTCATGGCGCTGATTCTGTGCGTGCTTTTGATGACCGCCTGCGAGAATCAGGGCGCGGGGCTCGGAAGACCGAGCAATCCGGGACAGCAGACCCTGGAGGAATCGGAGGAAGAAACGGCTGAGGCTCCTTCTTCGGAAGCAGCGGCAGCCGAAGAAGAACACGGCGAAGAAGAAGCGACCGAAAAAGAAACGATCGAAGAAGAGAAACCAAAGAGCTTCACACTTGTTCCGCCGACAGATCTTCTGGCAATAGAAGGATTCCCCGCAAAAGTCATTCAGACCAATCAGGAAGAAACCGTCAGGAATTGTTTCTATGCGAAGGCATTGGAAGAGATGCTCGTGAAGAGGACTCTGCCCCGGATCGAAGGAGAACCGGCAAACCGTCTTGCCGGAGAAGAAGGGAATGTCAACGCGCAGCCGCTCAATTACGCCCTGCTTGATGTCAACGGCGATCACAAACAGGAATTGATGCTTTCGTATGTGAAGGATGACGAAGAGTATACGGAGGTCATGGAAGCGTATGTCTTTGATCCGGCGAGTGAATCCTTTCAGCGGCTCTTTTCTTCGCACACACCGGTTCGCCTGTTTCCAAACGGCGTGATGGAGACGGATGCGCAGGAAGAGGTGACACTGTCGGGAAGAGAGCGCTCGAGGATGATCACCAGGTATGATCCTGAAACGCGGGAGTACGGTGTGCTTGGAACCGTGGAACCCTGGGATCTGCGGGCCTTTCCCGGACGCTTCGGAGAAGATGCATTCCCGGATGCCGTCGATGAAAACAAAAACGGCATCGTGTATTTTCTGTATGACGCGGATGGAAGCGGCGGCGAAACACCGGTCGACGAAGAAACAAAAAATAAGTGGACAGAAAAACTGACCGGAGGAGAAGAGATTCTCGTGGAGTGGAAGTCCTTAACAAAAGAGAATATTGATGCGGAATTTCTTGCAGTTTTTTCTGAATAAAACGCATAAGAAAAAACTTTACACATTAAAAAAAGTGTTTTAAACTGGGACTTGCAAGGACATATTACAAATTTTTTTCTGTATTTTTGGTAAATTTTTTTTTGAATAAAGTAGTACCATTGATTGCCTATAAGGAGGAGATTCATTATGGCAGAAGCAAAGAAAAAGGTAGCAGCAAAGAAGCCTGCAGCAAAAAAACCTGCGGCTAAAAAAGCAGTTGCAAAGAAGCCTGTAGCGAAGAAGGCAGTCGCGAAGAAGCCCGCAGCAAAGAAGGAAGTCGCGAAGAAGCCCGCAGCAAAGAAGACAGTCGCAAAGAAGCCCGCAGCGAAGAAGGCAGTCGCGAAGAAGCCCGTAGCAAAGAAGGCAGTCGCGAAGAAGCCCGCAGCGAAGAAGGCGGTCGCAAAGAAACCTGCAGCAAAGGCAACTGTGAAGAAGAGCGCACAGAAAAAGGTGAGCGGCGTGAAGAAGCCTGTTGCAAAGAAAGCTCCTGCCAAGAAAGTGGCAAAGAAGAAATAAGGTTTATTGCCGGTTATTTTAATAGGAAGAAAAGAGCAGACGGTCTGAAGTGCACCCCTTTCGTTAGACAAAACCTCTAATGAAAGGGGTTTAACATGTCAGGGAAAAAGAAGTATTCAGATGAGTTCAAAGTTAAAGTCGTAATGGATTATCTGGATGGCCATAGTGGCGGATGCAGAATGTTG
>JAGAHC010000007.1 GCA_017627275.1 Lachnospiraceae bacterium | reverse complement strand
GGCGCAAAGGTAAGCGGCGTCTCAATGACATGAAACGCCTCTCCCGCCATTTTTTCACTCCAACGGTATTTTCTCACCGCTCCGTTCATTGCGTCAGGATCTCCATGATCTCATTGCTGCGAAGGACAAAGGCATTCATGTCGTCCGCCGGGAGCGGTTCGTTCTGGAGCCGCGCCAGGTCGTACAACTGCTTCGCAATCAGGTTCAGATTGTTCTTTGCTTCCTTATCGTCTTTATGTGCACTCAAGTAGGCTACTAACGGGTGCGCGGCATTGAGGACAAGGGTCTGTCCTTCCGCGCCGGGGTCCGGGAAGTCCCCGCCCGTGCTGTACATCTTCATCATGTCGCGGAACCGTCTGCTCTCTTCGCTGACGATCAGCATGGAGGCCACTTTTTTGTCCTTCAGCTTTTCAAGCTTGACGTTTAACTTGTCATTCTTCACGGCCTTCTGCATGAGCGTGGAGAGCGCCTCGCCCTCTTTGTTCATCTCTTCCATCGCCTTTTTCCCGACGCGGGCCTTCAGCGTATCCTGGACGCCTGCATCGATGCGGGCAAAATGGATCCCCTCGTTCTTTGCTTCCAGCTGGCTGATAAAGGGCTGGTCGATCCCGTGATTTAAGAGGAAGGCCTGCAGTTTTCTTTCGCGGAACAGGCGGATGTACTGTCCCTGCTGCACGGGATCCGTCACATAGTAGATGGTCTGGTCCTCAACAGGGGCCGTGTCCTCGGCTTCTTTTTCCCCGGCGTTCTCCGCACTGTTTTCCGTTTCCGCAGCCTCTTCCTTTTCCGCTTCCTCTCCGGGATCGATGCGGTTGACGTGCAGCGCATCCGGGAGCGCCAGGTACTTCCCGTCCAGGTCGCGGAACAGGATATAGTCCGTCATGCGCTTGCAGAATTTCTCATCTCTAAGGCATCCGTACTTGATAAAGGGACTGATATCCTCCCAGTATTTCTCATAGTTTTCCCGGTCCGTCTTGCACATCCCGGACAGTTTGTCGGCCACCTTCTTGGTGATGTATTCCGAGATCTTCGTCACGAAGCCGTCGTTCTGCAGGGCGCTGCGGGAAACATTGAGCGGCAGGTCCGGGCAGTCGATGACGCCCTTTAACAGCATCAGGAATTCCGGAATGACTTCCTTGATGTTGTCCGCGATAAAGACCTGGTTGTTATACAGTTTGATGATGCCTTCCGCCGATTCGTATTCCAGGTTGATCTTCGGGAAATAGAGGATCCCCTTTAAATTGAAGGGATAATCCATATTCAGATGGATCCAGAAAAGCGGCTCCTTGTAATCGCGGAATACCTTGCGGTAAAACTCCTTGTAATCCTCCTCCTTGCACTCCGCCGGGTTCTTCGTCCAAAGCGGGGCCGTCTCGTTCACGAGCTCCGGCTCCTTATCGTTCTCGCCGCCCTTTTCCTTCAGATAGATCTCGTACGGCATGAAGCCGCAGTACTTCTCCAGCGTCTCCTTGACCTTGTAGTAATTGGAAAACTGGACGCAGTCCTCGGACAGATGCAGGGTGACCGTGGTCCCGAAGGTGTCGCGCTTCGTCTCTTCCATCGTATAGGAGGAAGAACCGTCGCACTCCCAGTGCATGGCCTTTTCCCCGTCCTTATAGGAGAGCGTATCGATGGTCACGAGGTCCGCCACCATAAAGGCCGAGTAAAAGCCCAGCCCGAAATGTCCGATGATCTGGTCGTCTCCGGCCTTGTCCTTATACTTGGAGAGGAAGTCCTCCGCCCCGGAGAACGCGATATTGTTGATGTATTCCCGCACCTCGTCCGCGGTCATCCCGAGGCCGTTGTCCGTTACGGAAAGCGTCCGCTCCGCGGGACATACCTCCACGTCCAGACGGGGCTTATATCCCTCCGGCGCCGTGAAGTCTCCCATCATTTCCAGTTTTTTCAGTTTCGTGACGGCATCGCAGCCGTTGGAGACCAGTTCTCTTAAAAAGATATCCTGGTCTGAATACAGCCATTTTTTAATAATCGGAAACATATTTTCCGAATTGATTGACAATGCACCCTGTTCCGCCATGATGTACTATTCTCCTTTCAAACTCCGGCCAGCACCGCTTCGTTCACAAAAACATCCTGCGTTTCCAGAAACGCGTCGTACGTTTCCGAAAACACGGCATCTCTTTTTGCCTGCAGGATCTCTTCTCTGTGCAGGGCTGTTTCCCGTTCGTCAAAGTCGGTAATCCCTCTTAAAATGCGGTATCCGGCCTCGGTCTCTATTATATCAGAAACGGCTCCGGCCTTCAGTCGAAATGCCGCTTCCTCCACGGCTACGGGGAGTTCTCCCCGCTTGACGACGAGCTCTCCGTCGTACTGCACGCCGTTTTCCTGTGCTGCCGCTTCAAACGATGTTCCCCGGCTCACCTCTCCCAGGATCTTCCCGGCCAGGAGCCGCTCTTTTTCTCTGTCCGCGGGGTCATCAAACAAAACGGTCAGGCTTTCGCACCTTGCGACCCGCGCCTCTTCGTCGCTGATTTCCATCGAGACAGACTGCGTGATGACGTCATAGGTCTTTTCGGCGAGCGCATATTCTTCATCGAGGGAAGAAGCTGCTTCTCCCCGTTCCTCTTCGCTCAGTTCAATCCCGTTGCTGTCCGCATACGCGCAGAGCGCCTTGACCCGCGAGAGCCTGCGCAGCCCCTCCGCCTTCACGGAGTCTGACAGTGTCGGATCGGCCTCCCAGATCTGTTCTCCATACTCTGCGTCGTACGAATCGCGGATCTCCTGCATGACCGTCCGCAGTTCTTCCGCCGTCGCCGCTCTCGTCCCCACGCGGAAAACGATGTTCTCACTGTCTCCCATCGTAAAGACGATGTTTCTTCCGCATCCGACAAGAAGCGGGATGCAAAGCAACAGGGCAAGCATCCCGCCAAGGCGTCTCTTTTTTGTTGTCCGTTCGGGTTTACGCTTTTTCATACAATGCGAAGGTATAAGCGATGTCAAAGTAGGTCTGTTCCTCGCTTTCTCCTGTCATGACCCAGTCCGGATCGAGATCCAGGTTGGGAAAGTAGGCGTCCGCCTCATATTCGTAATCGACCTTCGTGACATGGATCATGTTACAATACGGCACCAGCTGCTTATAAACGCTGTCTCCGCCGATCACATACACGTCATCCGTGGGATAGTCCCGCAGTTTCTCAAAGAGTTCCTCGATGCCGTGCACGACCAGAGCCCCTTTGACGGCAAAGGAAGGATTTGCGGACAGGATGATGTTTTCCCTTCCTTCGAGCGGCTTCTGCATCGGGAAGGTCTCTAACGTCTTCCGCCCGTAGACGACCACCTTTCCCAGGGTCTCGTTACGGAACATTTTATGATCGGCGGGGATGCTCACCAGGAGCTGTCCCTTGTTGCCGATCGCCCAGTTTTTATCAACGGCTACGATGGCTTTCATTCGATCTTATACTTCTCATACAGAGCCTGCAGGTCTTTGGCGAACGCTTCCAGTTCCTTGTTGGGAAGGCCCTGGGAGGCATCGATGAGCTTGTCGATCTGCTTCTCCGCATCCTTCAGCTTCGCAAACGGTACGGACATCTTGCCGGCGCCCTTTTCGATGCGGACCGGCTCCGCCACATGCGTGAACTCGCCGGTAATGAGATCGAATTCGCTGCCGGAGTAAGGCGCAAACGCGTCAAACCCGTATTCTTCCTGCAGACACTTTGTGAATCCGTCTACGACATCATAATCTCCGTGGACCACGAAGACCTTCTTCGGTTTCTCCTCGAACGCCTTCAAAAAGTCCAGCAGCCCTTCTTTATCGGCGTGTCCGCTCATCCCCTGGATCATCGTGATCTTGCAGTGGACGGCGACCTCGTCTCCCAGCACCTTGACGGTCTCTGCGCCGTCGAGCAGCTGACGGCCGAGCGTTCCTTCCGCCTGGTAGCCGACGAAGACGACCGTGGAATCGGTCCGCCACAGATTGTATTTCAGGTGATGCTTGATACGGCCCGCGTCGCACATGCCGGACGCGGAAAGGATCACCTTCGGTTCGGTATTTTCATTGATGGCCTTGGATTCGTCGGTCGTAATGGACAGCTCCAGTCCCGGGAACGAGATCGGGTTGACGCCGCTCTCCATGACTGCCCTCGCCTCATCATCCAGGTTGTTCGGATCCGCTTCCGTAAAGATCCCGGTCGCCGTGACCGCCATCGGGGAGTCCACAAAGACCTTGAAATCCGGAAACTCCGGAAGAAGATTCTTCTGCTTGATTTCTCGGAAGAAGTACAGAAGGACCTGCGTCCTGCCGACCGCAAACGCGGGGATGACGACATTGCCGCCGCGCTTGAACGTCTCCCGCAGGATATCTGTCAGCGCCGCGACATAGTCCGTCCTCTGCTTTTCGTGATAGCGGTCCCCGTAGGTGGACTCCACCAGCACGTAATCGGCGGAGGTGGTATAGGTGGGATCCTTTAAGATCGGCTGGTTTTTGTTGCCGACGTCTCCGGAGAAGACGATCTTCCTCTCTTCCCCGTTCTCCGTCAGCCAGATCTCGATGCTGGCCGACCCGAGGAGATGTCCGATGTCCGTAAAGCGGAACCTGACACCTTCGCAGAGATCGTAGATCTGTCCGTAATCATAGGGGACGAACTGCCTGAGGATCCCTAAGGCATCTTCCATCGTATAGAGCGGCTCGTATGCCTCCGACGATCCCTTTCTGCCCGCCTTCTTATTGCGCCATTCCGCTTCCATCATCTGAATGTGCGCCGAATCGCGGAGCATCAGATCGCAGAGCCTCGTGCTGTCCTTTGTCGCAAGGACCTGGCCGGTAAAGCCTTCCTGATAAAGCTTCGGGAGCATTCCGGTGTGGTCGATGTGCGCATGCGTCACGAACACATAATCGATCTGGGACGGTTTGACCGGGAGCGCGGCGTTTTCAAAGACATTGCCGCCCTGCTCCATCCCGTAGTCCACGAGAATGTACTTCCCGTTGATATGCAGGCAGTGACAGCTTCCCGTCACCTCATGATCTGCGCCGATAAAACGTAATTCCATACTTCCTCCATCCTTTTACTCGCCCAAAAGAAAGCGCCGCAAGAGTAACAGAAACAGCAGATGTCCCGGGTAAAACAGGTAGTGTGCGATCCTCCACTGTTTTCCTCTTTTTCCATTATAACACTGAATCAGGAAAATCCCCGGAAAAGCCCACGCCTCTGACAGGTTCGACAGAACAAGCACCGCATAGGCCGTCATGGAAGAGATCCCCCGATAGTCATGCAGCAGGTAAAACGCACCGATGGCAGCGATCCCCCATCCGCGGTAATCCGACGCCGCCGCAAAGGCAATCCGTGTGAAAACAACAAAGATGACGGCATCCAGGAAGAGAAGTGTCACGCGGTAGCGGTCATACGGATCCTTCAGCCTTTCTCCTCAGCTTTCCTTCAGGGTTTCCATGATCCACATCATGCAAAACCCAAGCGTCAGCGTCACGAACACACTGCAGTGCGCACTCGTGCTTGCCTGCGGGTACAGGGCATGGTCGAAGGCATATTCCGACAGAAAGCAAAACAGCAAAAGCCGCAGGAAATACTTCGCTCTGGAAGAGGTGTGGAAGAATCCCTCCACCAGCAGAAAGCAGTAGATCGGGAATGCCGTGCGCCCGATCAGTCTCCCTGTCTGCGTCACGACGTTCAGCCTTTCGAAAAAGACCGCCCTTTCGAGCCCTCCTCCGAAGCGGGTGTAAAGGCCTTCTCTGCCGTACATCAGGATCGCCACACTGAAATGATCGATAAACATGGTAATCGCCGCCACGAGTTTCAGTATGTGACCGTTGAACATCTGCTTTTTGGCAAGCAGCGCCTCGTAGTACAGCAGCCGGTCTTTCAGACCATAGGTTGCGATTTCCTTCTCCATCGGCGTATACTGTTCCTGATTATGGTATTTGCATATCCTGCTGTCTTTAAACAAAATACGGACTCCACGTTTGAGGGGCGCTTTCCAGATATGCCGGGACTGCTCGTACGCGCCGCCACGCTCGATGCTGCCATCAATGACGCCATCGATCTTCTGCGCGGCGTCATTTATGCGGAGCTGACCGAGGAGGAAGATCCTTCTCTGCCGAGAGTCTCCCATATGGACGATCTGGTGCTGCAGGACGGAGAAGAGGCGCGCCTGATCTCCTGTTCCATTCATCTCGACATGGGATGGTCCGACTGATCGTTTTTAAAGAAGAAACTCCCTGATTTTGTCTGCCGCGAAGGTGAACCCGTCGACCGTTTTATAGTCGGTCCCGGGGGTCACGCTTTTTCCGTACATCAAAAGCTCCACGTATTCTCTCGTATGATCCGTGTGTTTCAGATAACCCGGATCGCAGCCGTGATCGGCAGAGATCAAGAGCAGATCGTCTTCTCTCATCCGGGGCATAAAGTCTGTCAGCCACCTGTCAAAGGCAGAGATCGCGCCCGCGTATCCTTCAATGTTGCGGCGGTGTCCGTAGACCGAATCCGTCTCGACCAGATTGACAAAGCACAGCCCGTCAAAATCCTTCTCCCGGTATTCGCTTGTTTTTACAAGGCCGTCCGCATTGTCCTTTGTGCGCACGAACTCCGTAATGCCTCTTCCGTTAAAGATATCGTAGATCTTGCCGACGCCGATGACATCCTTTCCGGCCTTCATCAGCTCGTCCAGGATGGTGTCGGACGGCGGGGCAATGGCATAGTCGTGGCGGTTCGAAGTCCGGGTAAAGTTCTCCGGGGAATCGCCCACGTAAGGTCTTGCGATCACGCGTCCGACCGCCAGATCGCCGGTCAGCATTTCTCTTGCGATCTCGCAGTAGCGGTACAGCTCCGGCACCGGGATGTCCGCCTCATTGGCCGCGATCTGAAACACGGAATCGGCGCTGGTATAGACGATCAGCGCGCCCGTCTCGTGCTGCTCCACCCCGTAATCGCGGATGATGTCCGTCCCGGAGTAGGGCTTGTTGACGATGCATTTTCTGCCCGTCGCCTTCTCAAAGGCCTCTATATACTCCGCCGGAAATCCGTCCGGGAAGGTGGGCATGGGTTTGGGCGAGACGATTCCCGCCAGCTCCCAGTGTCCGATGACCGTGTCCTTTCCCATCGACAGTTCGCGCCTGCGCGCAAAGGCTCCGAGGGGATCCTTCACCTTTTTCCCGGCAAGACCCTCCTGGTCGGCCACGCCTTCTATATTAAACAGTCCGAGTTTTTCAAGGTTCGGGCAATTCCATGCGGGCGAATTGGCAACGCTCCGGATGGTGCTTGCTCCCGCGTCATCAAAGGCCGCCGCATCCGGCGCCTCTCCGATCCCGAAACTGTCCAGGATCATAAAAAATGCTCTGCTCATTTGTTTTTCTCCCTGTCCTGTGCGATCAGCAGGCGCAGCGCCTGTATCGTCACGCGCGTTGCCGCTTCCACTTCGTGTACCTGCGGATTCGGCAGTCCCTTCTTTTCACGTTCCTGGTTGGCGACCGTCAGGAGGATGCTGCCCACGCGCACCCTGCGGATGCTGCCGGTGATGAACAGCGCCGCCGACTCCATTTCGCTGGCCAGCGCGCCGCACCGGATCCAGGCTTCCCACTTGTTGATCAGCTCATAGCTGACCGCCATGGTCTCCGGCTCATGCTGTCCGTAGAATGCGTCCTTGCATTCCACGACGCCGACATGGTAGGGAAGATCGATGATCTTTGCCGCTTCCACCAATGCATTGGTAACCGTAAAATCGGCAACCGCCGGATACTCGATCGGCGCGTATTCCTTGCTGGTCCCTTCCATCCGGACCGCGCCGTTTGCGATCACCAGGTCGCCGCTTAAGACTTCCTCCTGCATGCCGCCGCAGGTCCCCATGCGGATAAAGGTGTGCGCGCCGGATTTGACCAGTTCTTCCAGGGCGATCGAAGCGGACGGCCCGCCGATGCCGGTCGACATGACGCTGACCTTTTCCCCGTCCAGCGTCCCCGTATAGGTCGTATACTCCCGGTTCTGCCCCACCTGCTTTGCATTTTCCAGGTGTCTTGCGATCTTCGGGACCCGGCCCGGGTCTCCGGGCAGCACGACATACTTCCCGATCAGATCCGCATTGATCCCGATGTGATACTGCAATCCGCTTCCTTCTGCATAATCGATCATACTGTCACTCCTTATTGTCCGAGGAACCACTATCCCTGAGGAAACTGGTTCCTGTACTGCGGAACCAGTTTTCTCAGGGATAAGTGGTTCCTTTGTTATGTGATTTCAAATACGTACCTGTCCAGCCGCCGAAAGGCTTCCTGCACCCTGCTTAAGGGGAGGGCGAGGTTCATCCGGATGGAGTCCTCCAAAAAGAAGGGCCTGCCGTCCTGCCAGTCGACGCCGGCTTCGTAGCCTCTGCGCAGCAGTTCGTCGATGGTAATCCCCGTCTTCCGGAGATAGTCTGCGCAGTCCAGGTACAGCATGTACGTTCCTTCCGGTCTGCTGACGCGGACCCCCGGATAGTGCCCGGCGATATGGTCCAAGGCATAGGAGACGTTATCGGAAAGTACCTGGTTCAGTTCGTCGATCCAGGCATGTCCTTCCTCGGTGTAGGCGCCGATCTGCGCGTACATCGAGGCAAGATTGGGCGAGTTGTAGTGCCCGAGGGAAGCCTCCTTGTCCATCCGGTCTTTCAGGTATTTATTGTAGATAATATGATAACTCCCCACAAGACCGGCGAGATTAAAAGTCTTGGAGGGCGCGTACAGGGCGATGGTCCTGTCTCTCGCATCTTCACTCACCGACTGTGTCGGGATGTGCTTATTGCCGAACAGAAGAATGTCCGACCAGATCTCATCCGAAAAAACGATGACGTCATGACGACGGAAGATCTCCATCGCCTGTTCGATCTCTTCCTTCTTCCAGACGCGGCCGGTCGGATTGTGCGGCGAGCAAAACACGGCAAAGTGGATCTTATGCTTTACGATCTTCTCTTCCATATCCGCGTAGTCCATCCGCCAGACATCGTTCTCATCCCGCTGCAGTGCGCTGTGCACCGCGCGGTATCCGTTGTTCTCGATCACACTCGTAAACCCGATATAGGTGGGCGAATGTAAAAGCACCGCATCGCCCTGCGAGCAGAAGGCATGCATGGCTGTGGCCATGGCGCCGAGCACGCCGTTCTCGTAGCCGATGTGCTCTTTCTTAAGGTCTTTTACGCCGTTTCGTTTTTCATGCCAGCAAAGGATCCCGTCATAGTACTCCCCCCGCAGCGTAAAATAGCCGTACGTCGGATGTAAAAGACGCCTTGTCATCGCCTCAGGAATCGTCGGACAGGTGGCAAAATTCATGTCCGCGACCCACATGGGGATGTGACCCACGATCCCCTCCCGGAGCGTAATGTCTTTGCGGTAAACGGAACCCGCGTCCGGATCGACTGCGATGGAATCCAGTCCGTGTCTGTCGATGATGCTCGTAAAATCGTATTTCATGTCTCTTCCCTTCCGCTGCAGTGTTTCAGTTCTTCCAGATAGGCATCGATCACGATCTGCCTGTCGTATTCCTCTTCCATCTTCTTTCGCCCTCTGATCCCCATTTCCCGTCGCGTTTCAGGAGACAGAGAAACCATCTTCTCCATGGCATCAAACAGGCTGTCTTTGTCTTTTGCCTCACACCCAAGGCCCGTCACGCCTTCTTCGAAGGTCTCGCGGCACCCCGGCACCCCGGTCGTGATCACGGGCCTTCCCGTGGCGGAAGCCTCCAGCATCACGTTGGCCGTACCCTCATGGTAGGAGGGGAGCACCGCGCAATGACATTTTTTATAAAAGGGATGCACGTCGCTCTGCAGACCGTGGTGGACGACGGCGCCTTCTTTTTCCGCTTCCCTCAATGCCGTCGGATCATTCTCATCACTCCAGCCCACGATATCCAGCCGCACGGAAGAATCCTTCCGGTGGAGTTTCCGGATCGCATACAACAGTTCCTCGACGCCCTTATCCTTCATGAGTCTTCCGACAAAGAGGAAGCGGAATCCGTCTTCCTCCGACGGATACGGCTCGAGGGGATGGCTTTCGAGGTTCACGCCGGAACCCGGAATGAGTCTCGTTTTTCCCTTTACGATACCCTCTTCGACGAACAGTTTCTGATTGGCGCTGTTCTGGAAAAACACACACGCAGCTTTCCGCAGCCCCCGTCTGTAAAGGGTCTTGGAGATCCAGCTTAAGAGCCCGCCGTTTTCGATCGCGGTGCCGAGGCCCGTTACGTTTGCGATATACGGAATGCCGAGTTTCTGACAGGCAAGCCCGCCGTAAACGTTGGGCTTGATCGTATAGGTCAGGACAACATCCGGAGAAAGGTCCCTGAGCAGGGTCCGATAGGACGCGATCTGTTTCAGATCGGCGATGGGATTCATCCCTCTTCTGTCAAATTCAAACCTTGTGAAGTAACAGCCGATCTTTTGCAGTTCTTCAATGTATTCTCCGCCCGGCAGGATGATATAGACTTCATGTTCCGAACAGAGTCTTTCCAGCAGCTCTTTTCTGAATTTGTATAATCCGATATCGGCGTTGGCTAATATGGCTATTCGCATGCTCGCAACCTCGCGGGAACGCCGACATAGGTCCCGGAAAACGTCAGGTCTTCCACCACGGCGGCACCCGCTCCGATGAGACAGTTTTCGCAAACGGTGATGTTGTTGCTGATGACGGCGCCCGCTCCGATCCAGACAGCGTCGCCGACACGGACCGTGCCGCACACATGCGCGCCGACCGCAACGTGGACGAAGTCCCCGATCCGACAGTCATGGTCCACCGATGACGCGGTATTGACGATGCAGCCCCGTCCGATGACGGTGTCGGAATTGATGACGGCGCCGGCCATGACGACCGTTCCTTCTCCGATCTCAACGCGTCTGCCGATGACGGCATCCGGATGGATCAGCGTGACCGTCTCCACTTCCTCCTGGATCCGGCGTCTGATCTTCGCGTCCCCGATCGCAACGATCTTGTGTCCGTCGAGCGTCGTGATCTCCTTTACCTTTCCGACCACGGGAAATCCCGCGCACTCCCCGATCGATTCATCGTCGTCCAGAAAGACGATCTCTTCATATCCATTCTTTAAAGCGATGTCCGCGATGACTTTTCCGTGTCCGCTGGCTCCCGCAATGATCAGTTTTTTCAATTCGGCTCCCTCCAGGTTGCTTCCACGCCTTCCGGCGTTCCCATAAACTCTTCCATCGTCGCCGAAGTCTCCGAACTGATCCCTTCGTGCGACAGCACCGTCTTCACCGTATCGAGGAGGATCCTCATATCCCCCGGGAAGGTGACATTTTTCGTATACCAGACATCCATGGCAAATTTATCTTCCCACGACAGCGCGTTCCTGCCGTGTACCTGTGCATATCCCGTCAGCCCCGGTCTCACATCGTGTCTGTGACGCTGCTCTTCATTATATCTGTCCAGATAGCGGACTAACAGCGGCCGCGGTCCGACAAGCGACATGTCGCCTTTCAGGATGTTGAAAAACTCCGGCAGCTCATCCAGGCTGTTCCTTCGAAGAAAAGACCCGAACGCCGTGATCCTCTTTTCATCCGGGAGCAGCTCACCTCTCCCGTCCCTTTCCTCCGTCATCGTCCGGAATTTGAACAGTTTAAAGATCGTTTCCTTCCCCGTATCTTTGTCGATCTTTCCGGGGCGCTCCTGCCTGAACAAAACAGGAGAGCCCAGTTTCACCCGGACCAAAACGGCAAGGAGAAGGAAGAGCCAGCTGAAAAGAATGATCACCAGCAAAGAGGCCGTAATATCGAAGAGTCTTTTGAAAAACAGGGCATAGAGACCCTTTTTGGATTCTTTCATGTTTTATGTATAGGAAAACCGGATCCCGGTGTCCTCTTCCTTTCGGTGTCCTTTGCGTTTGGCGGAATACAGCGCCCGGTCGGCCGTCTCCAGATAATCCCAGAATTTGTTTTCCTCTCTGGGAACGCCGTAGCAGATCCCCTGCGAGATCGTCACCAGGTCGGAGACGTGCGTGTGTTTGTTTTTGATCTTATGGGCCGCGATCCCGTCCGCCAGTTCCCTGGCCTTCTGCAGGATCGATTCCTCATCCATGTTCTCGAATACGATGATGAATTCATCCCCTCCGTAACGGGCGCAGAAAATATCCGGGTCTTCCGCCAGCTTCGAAAGCTCTCCGGCGATCAGCTTCAGACATTCGTCGCCTTTTTTATGCCCGTAGGTATCATTGTATTCCTTAAAGGAGTCAATGTCTAAGAAGGCAACGCCCAAAGGCTTCTTTTCGTGGAAGGCGCGTTCGTAGGAAAGCGCCAGCTCTCTGTTCATGGAGTGCCGGTTCGGAATGCCCGTCAGCGCATCCGTAAAGGCCTGCTCCTGTAAAATGGCATTTTCCTTAAGGATCCTGTTCTGCTTTTCCTGCAGGTCCGAGATCGCCCGAATCAGGTCAATGGAAAATCCGTGCAGTTCCTTCTGATCGCTGCGCAGACGCTTGGTCAGTTCATGCTGTCTCTTCAGCTCCCTGACGACCATGCGGGTGTTTCCCGCCGCCTCGTAATTGGATACGAGAATCTCACTGAACATGAGCAGCACATAGGCAATATCACTGTTCTCGATCTTTTCGCGGATGGTCTGAATGATGCGGTCCGCCATCTTCGTATACTTTTTCTCTGTCAGATACCGCAGAAGGGTAAACAGATCGTCCAGGCAGTCGTAGACGGTCTCCTCGTTTTCGACCGCGGCGATGAGATCGTCCAGCAGCTTTTCGGCCTCCTTCTTCTGTCCTTTTGCGAGCGCGATCCGCACTTTGATAAAGGCAAGGGGAAGACTGAGATCCCCTTCACTGAAGTCGTCATATTCCTCCATCAGCTTTCCGATCACGTGCATGGTCTTTTCCACGTCCGCGATCCTGTTCATGGCCAGGGAGATCATCCCGTCCTGAAAATGCATGTTGACGAGGTTGCGGTAATACTTCCCGTCTTCGGGATGCGCCTTGATGATGCGTAAGCCTTCCCGGATGTGTTTCCTCGCCAGTTCATACCTTCCCATCTCGTTGAACATCTGCCCGAGATTGGAATTGACGATCCCCGGCACCAGCGCGTTCGGAAGATCCTCGCAGATGCGGAGCGCCGTCATGTAATAATTGTAGGCCACGTCATAGCTCCCGAAATTCACGGCGTCGATGCCGACAAAATTATAGGTCCTCGCCAGAAGTTCCTTCTCTTCGCTCTGCATCAGGGCTCGGATCGCTTCCGCGATGTTCTTTTTGAACTTCTCGTAATCGTGATCCCGGTAGTAGTAGAGATCCGCAAAATGATAATGGACGAATCCGAGAAGCCCGTTGTCGCCTCTTTGCCGTGCTTTTTTCTTCAGCCGGTCCAGGGGCTTCTTCCCTTCCTTCGTCTGCAGCTTCCAGGACTTTAAGACCAGGTCGATGTCCCGGTTGATCGCTTCGTCTGTGTATTTTCTCTTCATTTCCATCGTCCGGATCTCCTCACTTGGAAACACTGATGGTCAGGACATTCAATCCGAGCAGGTTCTGGTAGGTCATCTCATCGGCCAGTTTTGTCACCATGCGAAGGCCGATGTTTTTCGTAACGTCCTCTCCCGACAAAAGCTCCGCGCGTTCCTTCGGGTCAAAGGGAATACAGTCATCCTTGATGCGGAGTCTGATCTCATCGTCTTTATGGATCACCCGCGCATGGATGAGATGCTTCCGTTTGTCCTTTAAGAACCCGTGCTCCACGATGTTGGCGGCCATTTCCTCCAGGCACAGCGCGGAGTAATAACTCTTCTTCTCATTCATATAATGGGCTTCGCAGAAGGCCTGCACCGTTTCCGCGGTCCTGGTCACATCCTCCACCGAGCTCAAGTCCATGTCCAGCCGATCAGCATCGCTGACGCCGAAGGCCGGCTTTAAAAACAGCCACTCATCCCGCGTGATCCGGTACCGTTTCCAGGTCAGGAACGCATAGACGGGGACTAAGAGCAGCGTCAGGATAAGGCCCACCGGATAGGCGATCCATACGCCCGTTGCTCCGAGGAACGGCGCCAGCAGAAGCGCCGGGATCACACAGGAGAAAAAGCCGTCAAACAAAGAAAACAGATTGACGAAGGTATTGTGTCCCAGTGCCTGCAGGTAGTTGTTCCAGAGGCAGCACATCGCGATCAGCGGCGCGCTGGCGCCGTAGATCATGATCAGGGTCCGGCACATGCCGAATACGGCCGACGAACGGTCCGGGAAGAACACCGCACTGATTACGGAAGAAAACAGCATCGTGACCACACCCACAAGGACAGAGATCGGAATGATCCTGGTCTCTGCCACCCGCAGCAGATCATGCATGGCGTCACGGTCCTCTTCTCCGACGAATACGCTGGTCAGCATTCTCACGACAGCGCCGCTTCCGAGTCCGAAGGCAATGATAAAGCCGCTGACCATGCTGAAGGCGGAATTCGCCGCCAGCCCGTCCTCGCCGGCATATTTCAAAAGGATCCGGTTGATGGCCATGCTGCGCAGCGCCATGCAAAGTACCGTCATCGCCCCCGGCAGTCCGATCTTACAGATGGTCGGGAGCTCACTCAGATTGATCTTTCCGAACCGATACCGCATCTGGGCTTTCGGCGTCAGATAGTGCGAAAAGAGGATCAGGAAGTAGACCCAGTTGCTGAGGGCGGTCGCAAGCGCCAGTCCCCATACTCCCATGCGGAGCACCGCAACGAGCACGATGTCCAGAATGACATTGGCAACGATCATGCCGCCTACGCCGATCAGGCCTCTGGTATTCTGTCTCTCCAGCTGCAGAAATGAACTCAACTGCTGCGCCAACAGCATGGGGATGATCCCGATGGCATAGCCCCGGATATAAAGGATCAGGTCTCCCCGCAGGACTTCGGACGTGCCGAGGATCGTTGCAAGGGGCGAGGCAAAAACAAAACTCAGGACGTTCAGCAAAATGCCTGCAAAAAAGACGACCGCCTGGTTCAGGACAAATACTTCATTCGTTTTCCGCAGATCGTCCCCGCCGAGAAACCGGCCGCACAGGACAGAAGACCCGCCGAGCATCATGTTCCCGATGGCCTGGATGACACACACCATCGAATAGTACAGCCCGACCACCCCTACGGTTGCCGCATTGATATACCTGCCCGCTACGGCGCCGTCCACCACCGAGTTGACGGCCCCCATGGCAACGATCATGATCTGCACCGGCAGAAGTTTAAAATAGAGTTTCCGGACCATTTATTCCTTCTTCCCGTAGTAATCGAAGCAAAGCATCGTGATATCGTCGAACTGTTCCGCTCCCGCAACGAATCCGTCGATCCCGTCTTTGACAGCCTGCAGTATCTCATCCGGTGTTCCGTGCGCCTTGCTGTTCAGCGCGTCAAGCATCCGCTCTTCCCCAAAGAGCACCGACTCCGCATTGGTCGCCTCCGGAACCCCGTCCGTATACACAAACAGCGTATCCCCGGGAGATAGTTCGAAGTCATGCTCTTTGAAGGGGATGCCTTCGATCGTTGCGAGCGCCGGGGAATGCCGGTACTTGATCATTTCAAAAGATCCGTCTCCTCTGCGAAGCGCCGGGTGCTCATGTCCCGCATTGGCCGCGATCCCCTTGCCGGTCGAGAGCTCGATGATGCCGAGCCACACAGTCACGAACAGTCCCGCTTCATTTCCTTCGCACAGCTGGTTATTGACATCGGCAAGGATCTCCGACGGGCTCCCTCCCATCTGCGTCCTTGTCTTGATCAGCGTCTTTGCGATCACCATGAAGAGAGCGGCCGGCACACCCTTGCCGGACACATCGGCCATCACCAGGGCGATGTGATCGTCGTCAACCAGGAAGAAATCATAGAAGTCGCCGCCGACTTCCTTCGCAGGCGTCATGGTCGCGCGGATGTCAAGGTCCGTACGCTCCGGATACGGCGGGAAGATCCTCGGCAGCATATCCGCCTGGATCTGCGTCGCGACATTGAGCTCCGCCCCGATCCGTTCCTTTTCGGCCGTCATCGCCGTCAGATCGTTGATATAGTTTTTCAGCGATTCCGCCATGTTGTTGAAGTTCTGCGCGAGGTCTCAGACCTCGTCATTGCTCGGGATCTTTGCCCGGTAGTCGAGATTCCCCTGACTGATCTTCTCCACGTCTTTGCCGAGTTCGATGAGCGGATCGGTCAGCGTCCTCGAAAATCTCCGGGAGACCGCCGCAATGACACCGGCCAGCAAAAGCAGCGCGCCGAGGAAATACAGATTGGCCCGCTGGATCTTTTTATCGACTTCGCGCACATCCTGTAAGACCGCCTCTTCCGGAACGTCGATGCAGAGTTTCCATCCCGCCAGTTCCACCGGCGCATACGCATAGTAGACATTGTCGTCCGACACGTAGAAGCCGGCCTTCATTTTTTCGACTTCACTGCTGATCTCTTTATTGTTTGTGATCTCGGAAAAGGCAACCAGTTCCTCCGGATTCTCCGGGTTCACGGTATTGCCGTTCTGGTCCACCAGGAAGACGGAGCCCTCTTCGCCCAGGTCCATCGAAACGATCCCCTGATAGATGTCGGCGATCAGCATGTCCAGACAGACGGCGCCGGCAAACCTGTTCTGATTGTCATAAAAGGGCGCATAGCAGGTGACCATCAGCCCTCTGCCGTAGGAATCCTGATAGATCCCCGTAAATCCGATCTCACCCGTATCTCTGGCGAGCACATACCACTCGGACTCCGAATAGTCAAAGTAGGATTCGGGGCTTCCGTCCACGACGCCGATATCGGAAAAGGTATCGTAGGCCACATGGAGTCCTGTCTCCGTTCCGATGTAGACCGTCGTGATGACGTCCGCGTTC
>JAGAHC010000006.1 GCA_017627275.1 Lachnospiraceae bacterium | reverse complement strand
ACGCTTTCTACCTGCGCCAACCGCATTGGCAAGGGAGAGAAGAAGACGCGTATTGTAGTCAAGAAAGCGGTTCTCATCACTCCATGTCAGATCCCAGAACTCTACTGCCAGCTCACCGAGCTTTTCGTCGATCATTGGATAATTCGTGATGACTGCCGGTCTTTCCGGGATATCGGAGATATCGCCCTTCTCCTCTACGCGGTAGAAATATGCGTGGTATTCGTTGTCCGCTGTTTTTTCCGTATGATGCTCGTAGCCGAGTTAATCCATGTTGTACCTCCTGCTGTTCGTTACTTGTTTCTTTCTGCTTAGACTCTATCGATTGTAATGCTCCGTTCACCATGTCGATGGCACCCTCATGGCATGCCGTGGCGCACAAGCTGCATCCGTTGCATTTTTCTTCGTCGATATGAATGATTTTCCTGATCATGTCATCTACCTCCTGTTTTCCTTGTGTTTCTGGCTTGAGTTTAGTATGATGTGAGTGAGATGTATGTGGTTATAACCACGCAATAGAAATTAGGGTGGATTATTTAATGGACGCAGACAAGATCAAAAAAACTGTCATTTTTCAGGGTATGTCCGAAAGGGAAATTTCTGATGCTCTGGAGGGGCTAAACGCGGTAACAAAGAAATACAAAAAGGGCACGACGATCCTCCATGCAGGCTCTACAACAAAGTGCATGGGATTGGTGTTGGAAGGCAGCGTGACAATAGAAAACAATGACATCTGGGGAAACAAGACGATCCTCTCCCATGTCGGGAAGAACCAGTTTTTCGCCGAAACCTACGGACTGCTTGCAGACGAGCCTATGCTCGTTGACGTGGTCGCTAACGAGGATTGCCAGATTCTCTTTTTGACGATAGGCGCTCTTAATCGCAACATCTTAAAGCCGGAAGCCTGGACAGCGAAAATAATGAGCAATCTGCTCACGATCTCTACCCATAAGAATCTCACGCTTTCCGGCAGGAGCTTTCATACGGCACCAAAAACTATACGAGGGCGCGTCATGTCCTATCTGAACAGCATCTCCATACAAAAGGGGTCGACAAAGTTCGACATTCCCTTCAATCGCCAGCAGATGGCGGATTACCTTAATCTGGAAAGAACTGCCCTTTCAAAAGAACTCCGCAAAATGAAAGACGACGGTCTAATTGATTTCCACAAGAATAGCTTTCATCTCAAGGAGTTGCTTGAGCTTTAGCATCTCTCGTTTGCCATCTCCTCTATCAGAGGATATACCGAATCGGAGCCTACACCTTCAGCTATAACTCTTATTGCCTCTTCCCTTGTTCTATAACCCGAAAATCACAACAGCAAAAAACCGCATCCTGAAAACACTCAGGTGCGGTCTTGCTGCGTGTAGTGATACACGAAATATGGAATCTTACTCGAACTCAAATTTTTTTACCTACGAAAGTTCGAGTAAGGAACTTTTGGTGGACTAGGCGGGAGTCGAACCCGCGTCCAAAGACCCGTCCCATGTACTTCTACTATCATAGTCAGTTATGTTTGGATTTCCCTCCTCGGGCGGAAACTGACAGCCGTTTCCGATTCGGTAGCTTCATGATACGCCCATGGGGGCAAAGCTTAGCCCATGTCGTTTCCTGCTTTCATGATACCGTATCCGCAGGAAGCAGGTGTCCTGCGGGCGGCACGCGGACTTAAGCCGCGAGTGCTAATTTGTCGTTAGCGTTTAGTTTAGGTTTGCCGTTTAACGCTCGGCTCCGGATAGCTTCTCCATCTTCAAGATCCCTGTCGAAACCTTTACTAGCCCCTATTCATCTTTCAATGTTCGATGGGAAATGTCATTCCCGTTTCATGATACCATAAGCGGTTTTGTCTGTCAGGAAGCTTATACTTTCACGCTCCCTTTGAAATCTCTCTCGATCTCTCTGCGCTGTTCTTTGCGCTTTAAGTCCTCGCGTTTATCATACAGCTTTTTCCCGCGTGCAAGACCGATCTCCACCTTCACGCGGCCGTGCTTGAAGTATACTTCCAGCGGGATCAGCGTGTAGCCCTTCTGCTGCACCTGCCCGGTCAGCTTGAGGATCTCCTTCTTGTGCAGAAGCAGGCGGCGTTTGCGGAGCGGATCCCTGTTAAAGAGGTTCCCCTTCTCATAGGGACTGATGTGCATGCCTTCCACGAAGCACTCCCCTTTTTCGACGGCGACGAAGGCTTCCTTTACGCTGCACTTACCGAGGCGCAGCGATTTCACTTCGGTCCCGAAGAGTTCGATCCCGCACTCGTACTTTTCCTCTATGAAATAGTCATGATACGCCTTCTTGTTATTGGCGATCAGTTTACGCGCTTCTGCCATGTCTTTTGCTCTTTCGATAAAAAAAGCCCCTGCCTTCGTGACAGGGGCCTAAAGAACCGTGTGTTCTTTACGGAATCGCCTTCATATTGAGAAGAATCGCCAGAACGAAGAACAGGATGCTTAACACCACTGTGATCTTCTCCATCCGTCCCTCCATGGAACGGGCTCTGTTCTTTCCCCAATAGGTTTCCGCCGCGCCGCTGATGGCGCCCAGTCCCTGTGTTCTGCCTTCCTGCATCAGGACGATGGCGACCAGTCCGATGCAATCCAGCACCATTAATATGATCAGAAAAATACGAATTCCACTCATGTTCTCACCTGTCTTTGTTTACTCTGCCTGCTCTTGTTTTTGCAAGCACGAAATATCATAGCATAAGAAGTTTGCGCTTACAAGGACTTTCTTACAAGATAGGCCCCCATTCCTGACACGCCGGCTAGCAGCAGAAGGAGCCAGAACAGCATATGCATATTGTCTCCCGTGTGGTAGGCCGCCGTCTTCTCCGCGGGCGGCACTTCATGGACCTGTGCTTCCGGAGAAAGCGGCGCTGCCGGTGTTTCAGTCGGTGCCGATGTCGTCACCGGATTGGTCGGGGACGTTTCAGTCGAAGAGCCCCCGCTGTCACCGGATCCGTTCTTCTTCCACTTCGCCGTAAAGACATGGTCCTTTGTTACTTCGTATTTCTGTCCCGGGTCAAAGCGCGATCCCTCCCAGTAGAGGAAGGTATAGCCGCTTCTCTCCGGCTTTTCGTGGATCCGGATCACCGTCTTTTCCTCGTAGACCTCTTTGATATCCTCTGTGCTGCCGTTATATTTGCCGCCGTTTAATTTGTAGGTGATCGTGTACTTCTTCGGAGCGGGCTCCGGCTCCGGCGTCGACTCATCTTTCCACTGCGCGATGAGTACCGTATCTTCCATGACGCGGAGACTGCTTCCGGGGCCGCCCTTGTCCCATCCTCTGAACACCTTCCCTTCCGGCGGGGTAAACCCGTTCTCCGGAAGAGTGTAATCTGTACCCTTCGGCATCGTGACCGGCGTCATCTCCCCTTCTCCGCCGTTCGGGTCAAAGCTGACAGTAACATCCGGCCGCTCCCATTCGGCGATAAAAGTCGTGTGCTTTCGAACGGTATAGGCTAGCGCTTCGCTCTCCGTATAGATCTTGCCGGAGTCGTCGCCTTCCAGCTTCCAGCCCTTGAACACGTAGCCCATCTCCGTTTCTTCTTCGCTGAGCGTCGGGACCTGCAGTGCGGTCATCCCGCTGTACTGAGAAGCCTTCTCTCCGTGATAGATACCCAAATGAGATTGGACATACGGCATGTAGGAAGACGTATCACTCTCCGGATTCTCAAAATTCCAGTTGTTGCCGCCATCCCGCACGGCATAGTACACGTATTCCTTCCCGTCCGAAGATGGCGCGCCGGGGATTCCGGAACCCGCGGGATTTGCGGAAAACGTGCCGACATCGGTCACCGTCTTATATCCATAGGCTTTCAATTCCAGAAATATCCATCGGCGGATCAGGTCTGTCCCGCTCTCGGGGATGGTGACATGGAGCTTGTCGGAATCCTCCGACCAGACGATGATATCGCTTCTGGGGGCGCCGTTGTGCACGCCCGCGTTCAGGACCAAAGCGCTGTTATCAAGAACATCGAGAACGATATCGTAATCGCCGGGCGGCAGGTCTTCAAAAGTATATTGGGACTCGTCCGTGAAACTGTCCACAGTATTTTCGTTACTGTCTTTCAATGTTGCCGCTCCACCGGTGTAGTCGGACTGCGGAAACCAGGAAAAACTGTAATAGACAGGACTTTGCAGACCTCTGCCACGGTTCGGATGGAGTATCTTAAAACTCACCTCTATGCTGCCGCGGGCTTCCCACTGCGCGTAAAGGATCGTATTCGCTTCCGTGATCTCTATCGTGTCTCCCACCTGATACGTGATGCCACTGCCGTCGGCCCTGGTGTTCCAGTTTTTAAAGGCAAAGCCGTTCTTTGTGAAAAGGTTTTGCTCCGCTTTCAGATCGGTACGATACTCCCCGTCATATGCCTTCCCCGACATATCACCCTGTCCTCCGTTGGCGTTATAGGCAACAGAGATATCCGCTGTCAGGTAATGGAAGGAAACACCGTCGATGCCCGCTACCGGCTCCGTTTGCGTGCTCATTTTGTATTTGATCCCGGCCGGTGTATATGTCGGGTAGGTATCCTTGTCCGGCTCCGTGATATGGTTATTCGCCGACACGCCCGCTGTACCAAAGTATCTGGCATTCCCCTGCAGCTGTGTCGACAGATCCGGTTCGATATTGATCGCCTGACTTTCGTATGAATTGTTTACCGCATAGCCGTTTTTCCCGTAAAGCACGGCGGCTCCTGTAATAGTCCCAAGCGTCGCGGTTCCTGATGACGCGCTACCGATCGATATCGCATCCGTGCCGCCCGTGTAAATGCCGCCGTTGATTGCTTCCACAGAAGCGCCGGAAGCGATCCGCATGGCGAAGCCTGCCTGCGCTGTTGCCGAGACATTTTTCAATGTACCCATGGTACCGTTTCTCTGGTTCAGGATCGCTCCGGTAACAGCCGCAATCGTTGTCTCCTCCATGTCTCCGATTGTTCCCTGATTGTTATATATCCCGTAGCTATCTGTCGCGTCGATCGCCGTAAAGCTGCTTCCGGCAACGTTGCCGATTACGCTGGCCGCCCTGCTCCCGCCTGGTAACTGTTACGTCTACGTTTTCCATGCCGCCGATCCTGCCGCCGGAATTGGAGACCCCGATGTATCTCCCGTTGATACGCGTATCCGAGATCTTTCCCATGATTTCGCTGCCATTTAAAGCCAAACCATACGATTTTTCGGAGGTGATCTCCGAATCATGAGAGATGGAACGGATCGTTGAACCGGTGAGAGCATATATTCCGGCCCCCGACTGGTAAGCTGTATCCTGTTTTCCGGCCTTTATGATCACATGATCCATATCGCCCGCTGTCACATTTGTATGCAAGTAGATTCCCAGGCCCTGCGCATCGATCTCCACATTTGTCAGGTTTCCGATCTTTACGTTGCTGGCCTTTTCAATGATCCCGCCGTAATTGCTGCTGCTGTTTGCGCCTTCGTATGTCTGCATGATGGTCACATTTGTGATGTCTCCGACATCTCCACCTGCCAGATAGATGCCCGCATAGTATCCGGTAATGTCAGCGTTAGCGATGCTGCCTATGCCATAGCCGGTTCGAGACACCATATAGATTGCGTTAGCGCTTTCACTGGAGAGACTGCATCTTCCTTCTCCTCCGTCGATCTTTCCGATGTGATTCGGGCAGGCGGGCACCGTGCCGCTGCCCATGACGCCGTAGATGATGGCTCTGCCGGCGCCCTGCGACGCATGGATATCCGTCCCGAGGATCTCTCCGATCTGGGCATACTGCAGCACGATGCCGCTGGAATTTCCGGTCGTCGTGATCGTGCAGTTTTTGATCTGCTGCAGGGTAACAGGCGCTCCTTCGTCATCGTTTATCATCATAATGCCGCCGTGATATTGGTATCCGCTGGCAGCGCTGATCTCACAGTTTTCAACCGTTCCGATCTCAGCGGTCGCATTCGGTTCCCATCCTCGCATTACGATGCCTCCGTACTGAGATGTAGTGGATGTACTGGAGCCGGTGGATGCAATGCTGCAGTTGGCGATCCTGCCGATCCTTCCGCTGTTGCTATGATTTGAACCGTTGTCATAGATGTCGATAGCGATGCCCTGCATCGAACCTGTGACTGTGCTTTTGTTTTCTCCTCCGTCAATGGTACCGATCAACCCTCCCGGGCCGACAAGAATCCCCCTGCTTCCGCCGGAGATGTTCACCCGCAGAATCTGATCGACCTGCGCGCCGCCTGTCACCGTGATCCCGGTCCCGGTCGTGTTGATATTGCAATCCGTGACCTCCCCTGCAGATCCTGTCCCTGTATACGTAACGCTTCCGTTGATACCCAGACCTTCAAGGAACAGGCTTCCGTTACTGACTGAGACCTTGCCGTTCAGCTGACAGCCTCCCGCTCCGGCTTTAATCGTGACTTTAGAATCCATGTTCAGCGTGACATCTTCCGTGAAGTCCCCTTCCGCCGTCAGAACGGCATCTTCACCCGCTGAAACTTCCCCGACTGCGGCAGCGATCGACGTGTAGGCCGTGCCCGTTGATTCATTGACTACCGAACCGGCCGCCCGGACTTTTGCCGG
The DNA here is from genome assembly GCA_017627275.1 of Lachnospiraceae bacterium. Classification (GTDB taxonomy): domain Bacteria; phylum Bacillota; class Clostridia; order Lachnospirales; family Lachnospiraceae; genus CAG-791. The sequence goes on along the minus strand of JAGAHC010000006.1, from coordinate 23,531 downwards.
CATAAGAAGCGCAAAGAGTGCTGCAGCCAGAAGGGTGCTGACGATAGCGAAGTTTTTTTTCATAGTATTGATCCTCATATGCATTGTTATCCGCAAAATGCATAAAAATGCCGGATCAAGGTGCGGCAGCTGTCTCATCTTTTCCGGCTCATTCCCTGCTTTCCGTGCGATTATAACTAAAAGTATTCACGAGTGAAATGTTATGACATATCTGTCATTTAAATCATTCTATCTCATCTATATATAGATGGCAATAGAAAAAAAAGAACTATTTCTGGGGTAATGCGTTCTCCGATCCCTCTTCCTCCATCATCCCGAGGAATAACGGCAGCACGCAGGGCAGTGCATAGATATACCGGAATTCGTTATTGACCGGCGTGGCTAAGAACAGTGTCAGGAACAAAAAGAGATACGGCAGGATCAGGGCAGCTTCTCTCCTGTTTCTTAAGATAAGTGCCCCGGAGAGAAAGACGGCCGTCCAGAAATACAGCCCGATGCATTTGATCAGTTTCAGAAACGCCAGGTTCTCGAACAGCCAGAGATAACTGTTTTTTAATGCTGTCGCGATGTGGCTTTTCTCTGTGACGGCAAGACCGAGTTCGTTTGCGCCGATCCCCTGTGCCCAGAGGTAGTTGTCATACCCGGCGTTCCAGTATCCCTTTGTCAGGTCCGTGAACGCCTGCAGATAGGCGCCCGGATGCCGCAGTCCCAGAGACAGCCAGAGGCGGAAGTAAGCGCTTTTGTTTTCTTCCAATACAGGAAGGGTCCCCCTTTGCCGGATGAGGGCCTTTACAGGGTCTGCAAGCGCAGGATCATACGCAGATCGCAGTTCTTCGATCGGGACAAGAGTTTCGACCAGATCCTGCTCTTCCGTAGAAAGCGTATCTTCTGTTGTTACCGTCCGCGTAATCTGCTGCATCGGAAGGGCCAATGCCTCCAGACTGTCCGCCTTTTCTACGGGAAGCGCCCGGAGCAGCGCCGTATTCATCAGCAGGGTACATAAAAGGACCGGAACCAGAGGCCATGCCTTTTTCCGGTAAAGCAGCAGAAAGATGACTGTCGTCAGGAAAAAGACGAGCCATCCGTTGCTGCGAAGGAGGCAGACGCCCGCGCCTCCGAGGAGCAGGAACAACAGGTCCTGCCATGCAGTCTTACCTTCTGTTTTGACCGGCCTTTCAAAATACCGGTACGCGGCAGTCGTGAAGATCGTAAACAGCGCCGCAAACAGGACATCCTTCCACAGGGTGACACTGTAGAGGATGTGATACGGGAGGAGAAGATAGCTTAAAAAGACGAGCCGCCATCTCCATCCGCGGATTCCGATGTCATAAAGGGTCTTCAGTACATAGACAAAGGACAGGCAAAGGACCGCCGACTGAAACACATGAAAGCAGGCGGCACCGCCGTTTACGTCTCCGGCAAGCGCCGTTCCCAGACGAAAAAAGACCCGGATCAGCCGGGTGTGCCAATACGGGTGATGGTCGGAATAGACACCGCTTACGATCTGGGAGATCTGTGACAGGGAGTCCGTCGTCAGATTCCCGGGATAAGCGCATAAAAAAAGATACAGAAGATCGATCCCCCACAGGATCCCGAAGGCCAGGGCGCAGGCTTTGAAGGAAAGCCCCTCTTCGTTTTGATCATCGGCTTCCTTTCCTTGAGAGGAACGCTCTCCGCCTCCCGTGTGGCGGAAAAAGAAAAGCAGGATCTCTCGTCCGATGATGAAGCCCCCTGCCGCGAGCAGACACAGGGTAAGTACAAACGTCGCCTTCCGTGCCGCGAAATAATCCTGCGGAAGCAGGATCTGCCGCAGTCCGTCATATTCCGAAAGAAGGACGCCTAAAGAAAACAGGGCCGGCAGCCCGTAGAGTATCACACGCTTAAAGCCCATCAATGAAGGCGCGTTCTCTTCGTTTTCCTTTGCCGTAAACGCCGCCAACAGGCCCACCGCAAGATAAGCCACATACAAAGCGTCCGTGCGAGAGACAGCGCTTAAAAAGAACCCAATCAGGAGATAGATCGCAATCAGGCGCGCCTTCATCTGTCACCGCCGTCCGGTTGAAAAACATAGGCACGGGCAAGCAACAGCACGGATCCTTTTCCGATGCGGTAAAAGGTATCCGCCTGGTGGCGCCAGCTGTCGGCGATCCGGAGATACTCTCCCGGCTCCATGACAGTCATCTCTCCTGTTTCCAGATAGTCCTGCCCCTCGTAGATGCGGTATCCGACTGCCAGGACCCAGTGCCAGTGAAACAGGTCATTGGCAAGGAGCAGCACACAGGGACAGTCTGCATCCAGCGCGCGCTTGATCTCCTCAAACCCATGCACCGCCTGGCTCTGCATGCGCAGTCCGTATCGTTTTCCGAAGCCGTTATCAAAGAACCGCCGCAGTTTGGTGTCAAAGAACAGCACCGGGCCGTTCCCGATGGCGTGATGCAGCGCCATAAACAGAGTATGTTTTCCGTCCTTTTCCGCAAAGGGCGTCCCTTTGGTGAGGTTCGGATTCTTCTGCAGTGCGTAAGTCACCAGGTTAGTCGCGCAGACTGCCGCGCAGTGATTTTTGGCTTCGCTCTCAAAATCGCCCGTCGTCACGAACCGGCTTCCCGCCGGCAGTATATTCTTTTCCAGATAGCCCGCAGCCGCCATCCTGCGGAGGCTGCGAAAGCCGTAATCCTGTTTTCTCATGCCGTTATTATAGCACGCAAAAAAGTACCATTTGATGGTTGCACCTGAAAAAACCGCTTGCTAAACTTTAAAAAACAATTAAAAACAATGATATATCAAATCAGAAAGGGATAAATGGATGAATGCGGATTATGCGGTAATCAAATTAAGGCACCGTGTTCTGGAGGAAGCTGCGAAGCTTGCCTTCGAAGGGCGGTTTGAAGAGGAAGTGGAATACCTTCCCGAAAAGCTCTATCCGGGCCCGCTCCCGACCGTCCGGTGCTGCGTTTACAGAGAACGGGAAGTGACGAGACAGCGTCTGCGTCTGATCATGGACAAGTCCCCGGACCGGTACGACAACGGCAACACCATCCAGGTCATGGACCCCGCCTGCTCGGACTGCCCCATCTCGGGCTACCTTGTCACGGAGACCTGCCAGAACTGCATGGGCAAATCCTGCATCAGCAGCTGCAAGTTCGACGCGATCCATGTCGGTCCCAAGCACACCGTCATCGATAAGCAGAAGTGCAAGGAATGCGGCATGTGTGCCAAGTCCTGCCCTTATCATGCCATCATTCACATCAAGCGTCCGTGCAAGAACGCCTGCCCGGTCGACGCCATCCATTATGACGAATACGGTCTTGCCAAGATCGATGAGGAAAAATGCATCCGCTGCGGGCTCTGCATCCACAGCTGCCCCTTCGGCGCAATCGGCAAGCGCAACCACATCATCAAGGTCATCGACGCGATCCGTGAAGGCAAGCGTGTCTACGCCATGTTCGCGCCCGCGACGGAAGGCCAGTACGGAAAAGACATCACGATGGGCAGTTTCCGGGTCGCCGCAAAAAAGGTCGGCTTCTACGACATGATGGAAGTCGGACTCGGCGCGGATCTTACCACCGCCTCCGAAGCGGAGGAATGGCATGAAGCCTATGAGAAGGGCGAATGCAAGACCACTTCCTGCTGTCCCGCCTTCGTCAACATGATCCGCAAACACTATCCGGAGCTTTCGGACATGATCTCCACTTCCGTCAGCCCCATGTGCCAGCTCTCCCGCATGATCAAGGCAAAAGATCCGGAAGCTGTCACCGTCTTCATCGGTCCCTGCATCGCGAAGAAATCCGAGATCGTCGATCAGAAGATTGAAGGCAATGCCGACTACGCCCTGGTCTACAGCGAATTCGAAGCCATGATGAAGGCCAAGGACGTGTGGCTCGAACCCTGCAGCGAACCGTTCCAGCAGTCCAGCAAGTTTGCCAAGCGCTACGCCAACGCCGGCGGTGTCGCCGACAGCTGCCTCCAGTATAAAGAGGAACAGGGCTGGGATGATGACTGGAAGGTCTTAAAGGTCAGCGGCGCACAGGAACTCAAGAAAACGCTGGAACTTGCCAAGCGCGGCAAGATGCTCGAAGTCCTGCATGCCCAGTTCATCGAAGGCATGTGCTGCGAAGGCGGCTGCTTTAACGGCCCTTCCAGTTTTGACTGCACGCCGAAGGCCAAGAGAGTTCGCGACGAGATGATCGACGCCGCCAAGGACCTGACGATTGGAGAAAGCCTGAAAGACGTGGACCGCGAGACCTTCTCCGGCCACCGATAACAAGGGCGTAACGAAAAGGAACCACTTTCCCTGAGAAAGTGGTTCCCTTTAATTGTCCTTGAAAAGCGGCTGGCGGGAATCGAACCCGTCTCTCCAGCTTGGGAAGCTAGCATTCTACCGATGAACTACAGCCGCAACAAAAAGCATTATAGCAAATATAAAACGATCTGTCACATCTTTAGTTCTTGAAGCTGTGGATCGGCGCCGGGATCCTTCCCTTGCGGTTGATAAAGTCTTCGCAGGAGAAAGGATTCATGGGCATCACGGGCGCATGGCCGAGAAGTCCGCCGAATTCCACATGGTCTCCCGCCTTCTTCCCTTCCACGGGGATGATCCGGACCGCGGTCGTCTTCTGATTAACCATGCCGATCGCCATCTCATCGGCGATGAGGCCGGACAGGGAGGAAGCTGTGGTGTCGCCGGGGACGGCGATCATATCCAGTCCCACGGAGCAGACGCAGGTCATGGCTTCCAGTTTCTCTAACGAAAGCGCGCCCGCTTCCACGGCATCGATCATGCCCTGGTCTTCGCTGACCGGGATAAAAGCGCCGGAAAGGCCGCCCACATAAGAAGAAGCCATCACGCCGCCCTTCTTCACCTGGTCGTTTAACAGGGCCAGTGCCGCAGTGGTGCCCGGTGCGCCGGCATATTCCAGTCCCATCTCACAGAGGATATCAGCCACGGAATCTCCGATGGCAGGAGTCGGGGCAAGCGACAGGTCTACGATCCCGAACGGGACCTGAAGGCGTCTGGACGCTTCTCTTGCCACCAGCTGCCCGACACGCGTCACCTTAAACGCCGTCTTTTTGATCGTTTCACAAAGGGTCTCAAAATCCGCTCCGCGGACCGACTGCAGCGCCGTTTTTACGACCCCCGGTCCGCTGACGCCGATGTTCAGTATGGTATCCCCTTCCGTGACGCCGTGGAAGGCGCCGGCCATAAAGGGATTGTCATCCGGCGCGTTGCAGAACACAACGAGTTTGACGCAGCCGAAGCTGTCCTTCTCAGCCGTCAGACGGGCAGTCTCCTTGATCACTTCGCCGAGGAGGCGTACGGCATCCATATTGATCCCCGTCCTGGTCGATCCGACATTGACCGACGCGCAGACGATGTCCGTCTCCGAAAGCACACGCGGGAGCGAACGAATCAGCAGCTCGTCCGCAGGCGTCATCGATTTGGAAACGAGTGCGGAAAACCCTCCGAGGAAATTGACGCCGGTTTCCTTAGCAGCCTCATCCAGCGTTTTCGCAACCGTAACGTAATCGTCGATCGTTTTGCACACGGAACCCGCCACCAGCGCGATGGGCGTGATCGATATCCGTTTGTTGACGATCGGGACCTGGAAATCCTGCGCGATCTCCTCTCCGACTTCCACCAGTTTCCCGGCTCTGTCGATAATCTTCGCACGGATCTTTGCGCAAAGTCCTTCCACCGTCACATCCGTGCAGTCCAGAAGGCTTATCCCCATCGTAATGGTGCGCACATCGAGATTTTCCTTCTCGATCATCTCATTGGTTTCGCGGACCTCTTTAAAATTGATCATGGCTTTCCCTCTTTAAATCCGGTGCATCTCCTCAAAAATCTCTTCTTTCTGGCATTTGATCTGCACACCGATCTCTTCCCTGCCGATCCTCTCCAGACTCTCCGCCAGGTCATGGAAGGACATGTCCTTCTCTTCCAGAACGGAAATATCCACGATCATCATCATGTTGAAGAATCCGTTGACGATCGTCTGGGAAATGTCCAGGATATTGATGCTCTGATCCGCAAGGTAGGTACAGACCCTGGCGATGATGCCGACCGTGTCCTTGCCGACTACCGTAATGATTGCACGCTTCATCCTACTACCCCTCTTTCTGTATAGTGATCCGTATGGAGATTATACCCGTAATTCTAGAATTCTATCAATTCGGACGGAACATCCCGTTTTGCCACATAGAGCGGGAACTGTTTTTCGCGGTAGATCCCGTCACCGGAAAGCATGGAGAGCCGCACCGTCTCATAGGCGATCTCCGGCATGTTATTGTCTTTGCTCAGGTGCCCGAGAAAGACCGCCTGCATGTGCGAATCCAGTACTTCTGAAAGGAGCTTTGCGCAACTGTCATTGGAAAGATGTCCGAAATCGCCGAGGATCCTCTGCTTTAACGGATACGGATAATGTCCCAGCTGCAGCATCCGCACATCGTGGTTGGCTTCAAGCAGCAGCACGTCGCTGTGTTTCAGGCACTCCACGGTATAGGCATCGAAGCACCCCAGGTCGGTGCAGACACTGACCTTCTGCTGTCCGTACCACACGCGATAGGCAAAGGGGTCGGCCGCATCGTGTTTGATCTTCATGGGAGAGATCAGCAGATCCCCGACGCGGACCTTGCCGTCTGCTTCGATTTCGTGGAAGACCTCCGCATCGGTATTGGCAAACTGCGGCATTTTCAGGAGCGCCCGGATCGTCCCCTTACTTGCGTAGACCGGGATCGGACGCGTCTTCTCGATCATGGGCAGGCCGCCGATATGATCGCTGTGTTCATGGGTGATAAAGATTGCCGACAGATCCGCAAGCGAAAGTCCCAGATTCTGCAGGCACTCCATCGTTTTCTTTCGGCTGATCCCGGTGTCGATCAGAATATGCGTCGTCTCCGAACCGATGTATACGCAATTGCCGCTGGAACCGGATGCAAAACACTGAAACCGCACGTTACTCCTCCGAAAGTTTTTCTGCGATCTGTGCCGTCGAAGCGATGAGGTCGCCGCTGTTGTCGATGACAAAATCGGCGTGCCGTAAGAACTCCTCATCCGACAGCTGCCGCTCCATGATGCCCGTGATCTTCTCGTCGGAATACCCGCGGGAAGCTTTCAGCCGTTCTCTGCGGATCTCTTCCGGACAGGAAACGACCCACAATTCATCGAGCAGATCCAGGTACTTTGCTTCAATCAGAAGCGCGGCCTCCAAAAAGAAATACGGAACCTCTTCTTCTTTGGCGGAAGCGATCTCCTCTTCCACATAGATGCGGACTGCCGGGTGGAGTACGGCATTGATCTTTTCCCGCAGGCTCTCGTCAAGGAATATCCTTTTTGCCATTTCCGGATAAGAAATCCTTCCGTCCTCCTGCAAAAGCGCCTCGTCACCTCCGAGGATGCGGACGACCTCTTCATAACAGGGCATGCCCGGTTCCTCCAGCTCTTTTGCCACATCGTCCGCCCTGAGGATCACACAGGGGTAGTTTGCTTCGATAAACGATAAGAGTTCCGATTTTCCGCAGCCGACGCCGCCGGTGATTCCGATGATCTTCATTTCGCCATATACCAGTCTTCCCCGTGTTCCACGGATACTTCCAGTTTTACCTTCAGGTCCGCAGCCTGTTCCATTTCCGATTGCAGGAGGTGTTTCACCTGTTCCTCTTCTCCCGGTGCGGTCTCGATGAGAAGTTCGTCATGAATCTGCAGGATCATTTCCGACTTCATGTGATTCTTTTTCAGCGCTTCGTATACGCGCACCATCGCGATCTTCATGATGTCCGCGGCCGTTCCCTGGATCGGGGAATTCATGGCCACACATTCGCCGAACTGCCTTTGCATGAAATTGGCATTCTTCAGTTCCGGGATCGGCCGGATCCTGCCGTACAGGGTCCGCACATAGCCGTTTTGTTTCGCGCTTTCCACAAGGCCGTCGAGGTAAAGCTTGACGCCCGGATAGGTCATAAAATACGCCTTGATATAGTCTGCGGCCTCGGCCCTCGAGATCGAAAGGTTCTGACTTAATCCGAAGGAACTGATCCCGTACACGATGCCGAAGTTGACGGCCTTGGCATTGCTGCGCTGAAGCGGCGTCACCTCTTCCAGCGGCGTGTGAAAGACCTTGGACGCCGTGATCCTGTGAATGTCCTCATCCTCTCTGTACGCTTCGATCAGATTCTCGTCTCCCGACATATGGGCCAGAAGCCGGAGTTCGATCTGCGAATAATCCGCATCCGTAAACGTATAGTTCTCGCGGGGCAGGAAGCACTTGCGGATCTGTTTCCCGAGCTCCGTCCGCATGGGGATGTTCTGCAGGTTCGGGTCGCTGGCCGAAAGCCTGCCGGTCGCTGTTACCGTCTGATGGAAGTTCGAATGGATCCGGCCGTCCGGCGCGATGTACGAGGTCAACGCGTCGGCATACGTCGACTTTAATTTGGTCAGCCCCCGATACTCCAGGATGTCCCGGACGATCGGATAATCCGGCGCCAGTTTTTCCAGCACATCCGCGGCCGTAGAATACCCGCTCTTGGTCTTCTTGGAACCGGGAAGCCCCAGTTTTTCAAATAAGATGACGCCCAGCTGTTTCGGGGATGCGATGTTGAATTCCTCTCCCGCTTCTTCCAGGATGGAATGATGGAGCGTTTCGATCCTGTCTTCCAGAAGCGCTGCGTACTCCGACAGCGCCTTTTCATCCGCCCGGATCCCGATGCGCTGCATGTCATACAGGATATAGGACACCGGCAGTTCGATCTCCCGGTACAGTTTCCACAGGTCTTTATCCTGCAGCTCCTTTACGATCTCCTCTGCATGGTCTGCAAACGCTTCTGCGATCCTGCAGCCGTAGGATGCCAGTTTGTCTTTCTTCTGCGCAAGGCCTTCTTCCACGCTCCTCTTCTGCAGGATCTCTTTTAAGAGCGACATCGTATGTCCGGCGTATTTCTGCACCGTTTCCTCGGGCGCGTACTCCCCCTTGACGGGATCGATCAGATACGAACAAAGCCGGACGTCCAGGATCCCGTCCAACCGGATTCCGTTTTCAAATTCCTTCTCTGCCTCGACACCGAGATACGGATAGAGGCTTTTGACGTCCCAGACGACCAGTGCCTGCGGAGAATCCTTTTCTCCCGCCTTCAGTCGGAGTTTCCGCAAAAAAGAGCAGAGCATCTTCTGTGTGATGCCGTTATGTTTTTCTTCGTCCGGATCGATGTAGTACTGCTTTCCCGCTGACGAGAGGGAAACGCCGAGGATCTTCCCCGGCAGTCCGAACGCGTCTTTTTTCAGAAACGGAAAGACGGCCGTGCAGGAGGATCCTGACAGGCTTTCAGACAGTTCCTCCAGACCCTTCTTTTCAAAGACCGTTTCAAAGGACACCGCCTCTTCCTGTGTCGTCGCAAGCGTCTTGTCGAACCGGGACAGGAAATTCCGAAAGCCCAGTTCCAGATACAGATCGTGCGCCGCCTGCGTATAGATGTCTTTGACCTTTGCTTCTTCCAAAGTGACCGGGACGGAAGCATCCGTTTTGATGGTCACCAGGAATAGACTTAAATCCGCGAGTTCCCTGTTTTCCGCAAGGTTTTTTTTCAGGGCCGGTTTCGTGATCTCCTCCAGGTGTTCATACACGCCGTCAACGGAGTGGTATTTGACGATGAGTTCCGTCGCGGTCTTTTCCCCTACCTTCGGGACTCCCGGGACATTGTCGGAACTGTCGCCCATCAGCGCCTTGACATCGATGAATTCGGACGGCGTCACCTGATAATCCCGCAGGACATCCTCCGCATAGTAGTTGTAGATCGAGGTCTCACCCTTCACGGTTTTGGGGATCCGGATGCAAATATGGTCGCTCGCAATCTGTAAGAGATCCCGGTCTCCGGAGAGGATCGACACTTCCATCCCATCCTTCTCCGCCCGATTCGCCAGCGTTCCCAGGATGTCGTCCGCTTCCAGTCCTTCCTGTTCGACCACGCAGATATCCATGGCCCGCAAGACATCCTTCATGAGCGGGACCTGTTCCCGCAGCTCTTCCGGCATGGGTTTTCTGGTCCCCTTGTACTCCTTGTATTTTTCGTGGCGGAAGGTCGGCGCGTGAACATCGAAGGCGATGGCAAGGTAGTCCGGATTCTCTTCCTCCAGCGTCCTAAAAAGGATGCTTAAAAAGCCGTAGACTGCGCCGGTGTGCACTCCCTTGGCATTCGTCAGATCGGGCATCCCGAAGAATGCCCTGTGGAGGATACTGTGTCCGTCGATCAAAAGTACTTTTTCCATCAGGTTCTCCATGCAATCAAAACGCAGACCACGGCACCCGCAATCGCCAGGATCGAGAGGATCTGCATCCAGGTCGCCGTCTGAAACAGCTTCTTCCGTTTTTTCAGGCGCAATCCCGCTTCCTCCTGTACCGCCGCGAGCTCGTTCTTTAAGTGAAACACTTCGCCCTTTTCCAGCTTCTCCATGCCGGGGCCGATCATAAGCGCGATGGACAGTTCTTTTTTACAGTCTTCGCAGTCGGAGGCATGCTTTAAGAATCTTTCCAACTCCTCGTTGGAAAGGCTGTCCGAAAGGAAGGACTTTGTGTGTACGGCAAACCAGTCACATTCTTTACGCATCGCCGATCATAGAGAGGAATTCCTCTTCCGTCAGGATGGGAATCCCCAGTTCCTTTGCTTTTTTATTCTTCGTGGAGGACGAGAGCGCATCGTTATTGATCAGGTAATCGGTCTTTGCGGACACGCTGCCGGCCGCTTTCCCGCCCAGGGAAAGGATCTTGTTCTTCAGTTCGTCCCGGTTGGCAAAATGGTGGACGGCGCCGGTAATGACAAAGGTCTTCCCCGCAAGGATCTGCTCTCTTCCTTCCGCCTGTTCGTTTCTGACAAGCGTCACTTCCTGCAGAAGCGCATCGAGCTGCGCGCTGTTGTATTCGTCCGCAAAATACTCCCGGATCTGCGAAGCCAGCACTCCGCCGATGCCTTCCACTTCCGAGAGTTCCTCCACGGAAGCGTGACGGATCTTCTCGAGGTCTCCCTCGAAATGCGCAGAGAGGAGCCTTCCTCCCGCGGCGCCGATCCCGGGAATGCCGATCGCATACAGGAGGGCTTCCGGCGAAACCTCCCTCGCCTTTTCGACCGACTTCATGAGATTGTCGTAGGATTTTTCTCCGAAGCCTTCCAGTTCACAGATCCTGTCCCGATAGCGATCCAAATGAAACAGGTCGGCAAACGTACGGATAAAGCCTTCCGCGATGAATTTCTCCAGCGTCATTTCCGAAAGGCCTTCGATATTCATGCCGTTTCTGCTGACAAAAAGCACAAAACTCTTGATCTGTTTGGCGGTACACGCGGGATTCTCGCAGAAGAGCACTTCCGAATCATTGTCTTTTTTGATCCTGGTCTCTCCGCCGCAGACAGGACAGCGGGACGGAATGGGGAGATTCCCCGACCTGGTGATGTTTTCGGAGATCTGGGGAATGATCATGTTGGCCTTATACACGCGGATCCTGTCGCCGATCCCCAGTTCCAGGGACTTCACGATGCTGATGTTGTGGATGGAAGCCCGGCGCACCGTCGTTCCCTCCAGTTCCACCGGATCGAAGATCGCGACCGGGTTGATGAGCCCCGTACGCGAGGCGCTCCACTCCACCTCCCGCAGGGTCGTCTCCGCTTCCTCGTCCTGCCATTTGAAGGCAATGGCGTTCCTAGGAAACTTGGCCGTCGCCCCCAGAGACTCTCCGTAGGCGATGTCATCGAGGATCAGCACCAGGCCGTCGGAAGGGATGTCTTCCTTCTGTACTTCTTTTTCAAACGCCCCTACGGCCTCTACGACATTGTCCTTTGTCACGATGCGGAAAAAGACCGTCTCAAATCCCTGTTCTTTTAAAAACAGCATCTCTTCGTTTCTGGAATTATGAAAGTCAGTCAGAGAAGGGTCCGTGGCGTATTCCGCGGATACGAGGCCGAAGGCGTAAAACCGCACGTGGCGTCTCGCCGTAATCTCGTCATTGAGCTGCCGCACGCTTCCGCTGCAGAGATTCCTCGGGTTCTTGTATTCTTCCGCCTCTTCTTTGATCTTTTCAAAATCGGAATAGCGGATGATCGCTTCCCCGCGAAGGATGAGTTTGCCGGGAAAGGGAATGCGCAGAGGCAGGTTCTCAAATACCCTTGCATTGGCGGTAATGACTTCTCCCACTTCCCCGTTGCCGCGTGTAACGGCCTTCGTGAGAGCGCCGTTTTCGTAGGTGAGGACGACCGTCAGCCCGTCCATTTTCCAGGACAGGAGGCCTTTTTGGTCCTGTAAGAAGGCGGCGAGCTCCTCTCTGTCCTTGGTCTTGTCGAGGGACAGCATCTTTTTCTCGTGCCGCTCTTTCGGGAGTTCCTCCACGGCGGCATAGCCCACCTGCGCCGTCGGAGACCCCGCAAGAACGATCCCCGTTTCTTTTTCGAGCGCGGAAAGCTCATCATAGAGCGCATCGTATTCCAGATTGCTCATGATCTCTCTGTCTTCCGCGTAATAAGCCCGCGAAGCCCTGTTTAACAGGTCCGTCAGCTCTCTTTGTCTTGTCCTTACGTCTGTTTTTTCCATGTCAGCCCGGCCGCTTCGTACAGCGCCCTTGTTTCTTCATCGGAAAGCGTTCTCTGCTCTCCGGGTTTCAGTTTTCCGATCCGCACGTTCAGGACCCTTGTGCGCTTGAGTATTTTGACTTCCTGTCCGATGGCGGAAAGCATCCTTCGGATCTGCCGGTTCAGCCCCTGCGTCAGGATGATGGAAAAGGTATAGTCTCCGAGCCGCAGGACTTCGCAGGGTCTTGTCTTTTCCTCCAGTTCCCTGAGATAGATCCCCTTGCGCAGGCGCTGCAGCTCCTCGTCAGAGATCTTTCGTCTGGTCCTGACCAGGTACTCTTTTTCATGCCGGTGCGCGCCCTGCATCATGGCATGGATGAGGTCACCGTCATTCGTCATGAGAAGGAGCCCTTCGCTGTCCTTGTCCAGCCTCCCCGCATAGGTCAGGCGCACGGGATAGCGAAAAGCATCCCGGATCGTCTTTTCCGCGTGCGGATCCTTTTCCGTACAGGTGACACCGACAGGCTTATAATAAGCCACAACAACAGAACGGGACGCACTCTGCACGCGCTTCCCGTTCACCTTAACGGTATTGTCCTGCGTAACTCTGTCTCCGGGAAGTGCTGTCTTTCCGTCGATCGTCACAGCTCCCGCTTCGATGAGCGCATCGGCTTCCCTTCTGGAACAGATCCCGCAGGAAGCCAGATACTTATTGATTCGAATCCCTACAGGGCCGTGAGTTGTGCGATTGCGCCCTGCGTCATAAGACATGGATTATGCTCCTTAATCCTGGCAATCCTGCCCGGATGCGATGTGATCAGCGTTCCGAATTCATTCATGGCTACGACCATGCGCTCGTAATCCGTGCCTTCCGCTTCTCCTCTGCCGATCACAAGGAAGAACCCGTCTTCGTCCGTATCTTCGTACAAAGAAGAGGAAAGCAGCTCGCCGTTTGGCTGTAAATGCTTTGCGAGCGATACGACATCCCGCATGCTGTCGAAATGATACACGTATTCGTTTTGCGCGATGGCCGACTCCGGTACGTCTCCGACCGACAGCGTCAGACTGATCCCCTGATCCGGCAGGATCGTGATCTGCATCGACGTGTATTCGGGGTTCAGCCGCATGTTCTGCTCTCTGGCAGCCCTAAGCAGCACCGACCGGATAAAGCTAAGCGCTTCTTCTTTCCGCTCAAAAAGGTCATTCGCATGCAGACCGTTCTGCTGCAGATCCTCTTTGGAAATAATGCAATTGATGGTGTTATTATTTACTCTTCTGAATTTCATAGATCCATTATACCACAGATGAAAAGGAACCACCTTCCCTGAGGAAAGTGGTTCCTTGTCGAGGACTATAGTTCTCTAAATCAGCCCTTGGCCTGTGCCATGACCTCTTCAGCGAAATTTTCCTGCTTCTTCTCGATGCCTTCACCGACTTCATAGCGGACGAACTTCTTCACGGAAAGGGTGGTGCCGGCAGCTTTGGCGACCTGGTTCAGGTATTCCTGTACGGTCTGCTTGCCGTCCTCTGCCTTGACGTAGATCTGGTCGTTTAAGCAGATCTCCTTGAACTGCTTTTTCAGACGGCCGATCAGCATCTTCTCAAGGATCTCCTGCGGTTTTCTCTTCTCTTCCGGAAGTTCCTCGTTCTCTTTGATCGCCTGCGCGAGCAGGATCTCCTTCTCGTGTTCTCTTTCTTCTTCGGAGATCTCCTCCTCGGAAATATACTTCGGAGACATAGCCGCTACCTGCATGGCAACGTTGCGGACGGCTTCCTTGACTTCATCCGTGGCATTGTCTGTCTTTGCCTCGATGATGACGCCGATCCTGCCGCCGCCGTGGCTGTAGGTGGACACAAAGCCTTCCGTGGCTTCCACCTGCTCGAAACGGCGGATGGAGAGCTTTTCGCTGATGACCGCGATCATCTCGACCAGCGCGTCATTCACAGTCTTTGCATTGTCTGCTTCCCAGGGTTCTGCGAGGAATGCATCCAGATCCTTAGCGGAAGTGTGCAGGGCCTGCGCAGCAACCTGATCGACATAGGCACGGAACTTCTCGTTCTGTGCAACGAAGTCGGTCTCGGAATTGACTTCCACGACCGCAGCCTTCTTATCGTCTTCGGACTTTACGAAGCAAAGGCCTTCCGCCGCGATGCGGCTTGCCTTCTTCACTGCCTTCATGGCGCCGTTCTTACGGAGCCATTCCACGCTCGCTTCCATATCGCCGTTTGTTTCCGTCAACGCCTTTTTGCATTCCATCATGCCGGCGCCGGTCATTTCTCTTAATTCTTTTACCTGTCCAGCTGTAATCGCCATTTTGATTCCTCCATCAATCGCTATGAATTAAACTTCCCCGACAGCTGCCTGTTCTTCTTCCGCCGCAGCAGACTCTTCTTCCAGTGCTGCCTGTTCCTTTGCATCGACCGCACCCATGGCTTCCGCGCCCTGGTTAGCTTCGATGACGGCGTCAGCCATCACGCTGCAAAGGAGTTTGACTGCACGGATCGCATCGTCATTGCCGGGAATAACAAAGTCGAGTTCTTCCGGGTTGCAGTTGGTATCGCCGATGCCGATCAGCGTGATGCCGAGGGAATGAGCCTCCTGTACGCAGATTCTTTCCTTCTTCGGATCGATGACAAAGATGGCATCCGGGATGCGCTTCATGTTCTTGATGCCGCCCAGGTTCTTCTCGAGCTTCTCCTGCTCTTTCATCAGGCCCGCGACTTCCTTCTTCGGAAGGACGTCAAAGGTTCCGTCTTCCGCCATTTTGTTGATGGCATTGAGTCTTTCGATACGGCTCTGAATGGTCTTGAAGTTGGTCAGCATGCCGCCGAGCCATCTCTGGTTGACATAGAACATGCCGCAGCGCTCTGCCTCTGTCTTGACGGCATCCTGCGCCTGCTTCTTGGTGCCGACGAAAAGGATCGTTCCGCCCTGAGATGCGATCTCGTTGACGGCTCTGTAAGCCTCGTCGACCTTGATGACCGATTTCTGTAAATCAATGATGTGAATGCCGTTGCGTTCCGTAAAGATATACGGCGCCATTCTGGGATCCCAGCGTCTTGTCTGGTGACCGAAGTGCACACCTGCTTCCAGCAGCTGCTTCATAGATACTACGCTCATGAAATTTTCCTCCGTTTGGTTTGTCTTCCATACCCTATTCGTGCTTCATATGAACGGATCGTTCATCGGGGTCAAAGCCACCTTCTTATCGAAGGCACCGGCATGCACTTAGAGTATGTGCTTAATATTGCAACTTATGTATCATATCACAGGAAAACTGTGATTTACAAGCCTTTTTTGGACTCTTCCAGCTCGTCGTACACCGCGTCGTTCAGGACCTTGATATACGTCCCCTTCATCCCGGAAGACCGGGAAAGGATCACGCCCGCCGATTCGAATTTGCGCAGCGCGTTGACGACGACCGATCTTGTGATCCCGGCTTTGTCGGCGATCTTGGATGCGACCAGGATCCCCTCCTGGCCGGAAAGCTCGTCAAAAATGTACTGGATCGCCTGCGTTTCAGTGTAGCTTAAGGTGTTCATGGCACTCTTTACCACGGCGCGTTTATGCTTTTCCTCGGCGTTTTCCTGCGTGACGGCGCGCAGCATTTCCATCCCGACCACGGTCGTGCCGTATTCACAGATGATCAGATCGTCCACGCCAAACTGGCCCTTCCCCTTGTAAATGAAGATGGTTCCCAGCCGCTCTCCCGCGATCTGGATCGGCGCGATGATGCAGAGCATCTCCGCCGACGCCTTATCTTCGAAGCCGAGCGTCGAGAGCATCACGTTTTCATTGGTCGAAAGCACGGAAAGGAACCGTTCGTTCAGGTTCTCGTCCACATAGCTGCCGACGCTTTCCGCCAGAAGATCCGGCACGCTGGCGTGCGCGTTGTTCTTGGAAAAACCAAGGACCTTCCCCTTTTTGCTGACGACGAACACACCGGCATTTAAGATCTCGCTCATCACTTCACAGATGTCGCTGAACATGACCTTGCCGCCGCCGGTCGCGTTGTGCAAGAGTTTTTCTATCTTTCTGGTGTTATCCAGGATCTTTACATTGCTGTTCATAATACTCCTTACAGCCCCCTTGTCTTACGCCTTTGCTTCCGTCTTCACATAGCCGCACTCGCCGTTCATACAAACGATCTTGCCGCCCTTGTCGACCAGCGCCTGACCGCACTTCGGGCAGGTCTCCCCGGTCGGTTTCTGCCAGGACATGAAGTCGCAGTCCTGGTTGATGCAGCCGTAGAACTTCCGGCCCTTCTTGGACTTCATGATCACGATGTCCTGTCCGCATTTGGGGCAGGCCACACCGGTCTTTTCAAAGTAAGGCTTCGTGTTTCTGCATTCCGGGAATCCCGGGCAGGCCAGGAACTTTCCGTGCGGTCCGTACTTGATGACCATGTGGCGGCCGCATTTTTCACAGACTTCTTCCGTCTCTTCGTCGGCGATCTTGACCTTCTCCAGCTCTTTTTCCGCCTGGTCGACAGACTCGGCAAGTCCCGGATAAAAGTCTCTTAAGACCGACTTCCATTCGACATCGCCTTCCGCGACGCCGTCCAGCTTGTCCTCCATCCGGGCCGTGAAATCCTGGTCGACGACCTGCGGGAAGGAATGCACCATGATGTCATTCACGACCTCCCCGACTTCCGTCATGTAAAGGTTCTTCCCCTCTTTGGTGATGTAGCGTCTGGCGAGGATCGTGGAGATCGTGGGGGCATAGGTGCTGGGTCTGCCGATGCCTTTTTCCTCCAGCGCCTTCACGAGCGAAGCTTCCGTATAGTGCGGCGCCGGCTGCGTAAAGTGCTGCTCCGGAATGAATTCCGGTGCCGAAAGGACGTCTCCCTCCCGGAACGGGATCGCATTTTTGTCGGATTTTTTATTCTCCTCGGTCTCGTCGCCCGGATCATAGACCTTTAAAAAGCCTTCAAACATCAGCTTGGAATACGAAGCCGAGAACGGATACTCCTTCCCGTCCTTCGTCTTTCCTTCGATCTTCACCCTGGTCTGCTCGTAGAGGGCATCCGCCATGCGGCTTGCCACGAAGCGCTTCCAGATGAGCTGGTAGAGGCGCTGCTGGTCTCTCGAAAGAGAGGCGCTCACCGACTGCGGCGTGCGGAAAACGTCAGACGGACGGATGGCTTCGTGCGCATCCTGAATGCGCCCCTCCGCCTTCTTCTCCGATTCCTTTCCGTTAAATTCTTCTCCGTAGTTCTCGCGGATAAAGTTGCCGGCAAGGACCTGCGCTTCTTCCGAGATCCTGGTGGAATCGGTTCGCAGGTAGGTGATGAGACCGACCGTGCCTTCGCCCGGAACATCGATGCCTTCATACAGCTGCTGCGCGATCCGCATGGTCTTTAAGGTGGAGAATGACAGCGCTTTGCTGGCTTCCTGCTGCAGGGTAGACGTCGTAAATGGGAGCGGCGCCTTCCTTGCGCGCTCGCTCACCTTGACTTCCGATACGGAAAAGGTCGCATCCGCCAGGTCCTTTAAGACGCGGTCCGTCTCCTCCCTGGTGTGCAGTTCTTCCTTGCAATGGGCCGTGACCGGCTTCTTCATGCCGGGCGCCTTGAAGTCTGCGTCCAGGGTCCAGTATTCCTCCGGAATAAAGGCGTTGATCTCCGCCTCTCTGTCCGCGATCATCCGAAGGGCGACCGACTGCACGCGTCCGGCGGATAGCCCGCGCTTCACCTTCGCCCAGAGAAGCGGGGAAATGCGGTATCCGACGACTCTGTCCAGCGCCCGTCTTGCCTGCTGGGCATCGACCAGGTTCATGTCGATCTCCCGGGCGTGATCGAGGGATTCCTTGACCGCCTTCTTGGTGATCTCGTTGAACGTGATGCGGTACACCTTCTTGTCCTTGAATTCATTCAGCTTCAGTGCCGCGATCAGATGCCAGGAAATGGCTTCTCCTTCGCGATCCGGGTCAGTCGCCAGATAGATGACGTCCGCCTTGGCGACCTGTTTGCGAAGAGCGGCAAGGAGCTCGCCCTTTCCGCGGATGGTGATATACTTCGGCTCATAATCGTGATCCACGTCGATCCCGAGCTGGCTCTTCGGGAGGTCTCGTACGTGGCCGTTGGATGCCGCCACTTCATAGCCTGCTCCCAGGAATTTCTTGATAGCCTTGACCTTGGTCGGTGATTCGACGATGATGAGTTTGTTTGTTTTTGCCATAAATATTCTCCGTTTCGTTAAAAAAACCCTTCCGTGTTGTCGGTCGGGCATGTATCTTCATTTATACACAGGATTGTTTTAATTTGCAAGACTAATCTGTCAATTTATAATTTTTGAAACAGGTCCCGCTTTTTGGCAATGCATTCTTCGATGTGCGTCAGATAGGTCTCGATGTCTTTGGGATCTTCGCTCCTGACGATCCTGCCGTCCGGGTACACCGCCTTGGATATGCTTCCCGCGCCGAATGCCAGGATGGACTGGGTCTCCTCGATGATCAGACTGTTGTAAATGCCAAAGCAGTTCTGCCTGGCAAAACCGATGTTTTCGTGGTTTCCGCGCAGATTCTTCTGCCGGTAGAGGTAGTACGGCACCATCTCCATTTTCCCGCAGATAGTAAGACAGGCTTCCATCATCTCCTCGATCGGGTCACCCCCTTCCGTCGCTGCCCGGAAAACGTTTTCATACCCTTTTTCCCGGATCTGCTCGTCCAGTCTGGAGCCGCGCTTGATCGCAAGGGTATGGACCGTGAGCGAATCCGGCTGCATGGTCCTGATCTTTTCAAGGGTATACCGGACGTCGCTTACGTCCTCTCCGGGAAGTCCCAGAATGATGTCCATATTGATGCTCTGAAAGCCCGCTTCTCTTGCCAGGGCAAATGCCTCTTCGATGGCTTCCGGACTGTGCCCGCGTCCGATGCGGGAAAGGGTGTCTGCGCGCATGCTCTGCGGGTTGATGCTGATGCGGTCGACCCCGTGCCGTTTCAGCACAAGGAGCTTTTCCTTCGTGATGCTGTCGGGGCGGCCCGCTTCCACGGTGAATTCCAGACAGTTCGCCTTGGAAAAGCACTTCTCCGTTTCCGTCAGCAGCCTCTCCAGCTGCCCCTCCGTCAGCGTTGTCGGCGTCCCGCCGCCGATATAAATGGTATCCGGCGCCGTATTCTGCAAGCTCCCCGCCACCTGCTTCATCTCTGAAAGCAGGGTGTCCAGATACTCATCCACCCGATCCTTCCAGGCCGCCAGAGCATTGGAGGGGAAGGAACAGTACAGGCAGGTCGTCGGACAAAACGGAATGCCGATATAGAGGCTGAAGCCATCTTTTCCGTGCGTGGCATGAAGGATCTCCCGCTCTCTTTCGGCGATCTCCACGGCAAGGAGCGCCTTCCTGTCCGAAACGAAATGGGCCTCTTGCAGGTAGGCTTTTGTCTCTTCCTTCGAGCATCCTTCCTCGCGTTTTTTTCTTGCAATCTTGGTGGGTCTTATGCCGATCAGTTCTCCCCAGGGGAGCTCTCTTCCCGTAAAGGACACCAGGGTCTGATAGATAAGATGCTTGAGCACATCCTTGGATTCCTTGGACTTTTCCGTCAACGGGTTTTTCCCTGTTCCGTCTGCTTTGCGCAAAAACTGTTGCTCTGTCCCCGGCAGAACGGTTGCCGTCACGGCATCGTTTTCATATTGCACCGCAAGAAAAGGCGCTTCCGGATACTCATTTTCCGGCAGCACCTTTACTTCCTCTTCGGGATAAAATGCCTTGACCAGTGCCTGTATCTCGTACCGATACAGGTCAATATTAACGGTAACGATGATCATTTATGCTCTCACAAAGAAGTTATGCGTTTTCTCATAGCCGATGGTCGTCGGGCTTTCGTGCCCGGGGTACACCACCGTCTCGTCCGGCAGCACATAGAGTTTCTCCCGGATCGACTTCTCCAGCAGATCCATGTTTCCCGTCTCCATATCTGTCCTTCCGACAGACTGGTGAAACAGCGTGTCTCCGCTGATCAGGATCCCCTCTTCCGGCAGATAATAGCAGCATCCGCCTTCCGTGTGGCCGGGCGTGAAGATCGTCTGCACCGAAAAGCCGCCTGCCTGCACCGTCTCAAGATCCTCCAGGTACACGTCCGGATCGATGGTGCAGTCGAGGCCGTACAGCGCCGAATGATTATACTGGACATCCGAAAAGAAGCGTTTTTCGGAGGACGGCCCGTAGACCTTCGCGCCGCTTAAGTCTTTCAGCTCCTCCACTCCGCAGATGTGATCAAAGTGCCCGTGCGTGATAAAGATCCCCTCGACTTTAAGTCCGAGTTTCGTGATCTCCTCATACAGCTGTCTGCCGCTTGCGCCGGGGTCAAAGACGAGCGCCTTCTCCTCCCCTTCCCGGTACAGGATATGGCAGTTTGTCCGCACAGGACCTACGATGTAGGTCTTGATCATCGCTTCTTTCATGATCGTCCTTTCTTTCAAAAGGAACCACTATCCCTGGGAAACTGGTTCCTGAACCAGTTTCCCAGGGATAGTGGTTCCTTTTTATACCCTCGATATGTCGATGACATCCGGAATGGACCGCAGGCGGTCCATGATGTCCGTCAGTTCTCTCTTTCCGCCGATGCGGAAGCCCATGTTCAGGGTCAGGAAGCCCTGTTTGTTCAGCTTGGTATTGATGCTTAAGATGTTGATGTCCTTCTCGGTGAAGGCCCTGGTGATATCGTTGAGCAGGCCGCTGCGGTCCTGCGTATAGATGCTGATTTCGGTGTCGAAGGCAGCCTTCTGGCCTTCGATCTGTGCGCCGTCCTCCCACTCCGCTTCGATCAGTCTGGCGCGGTCGTTCTCCGGCATATTGAGAACGTTCACGCAGTCCGTGCGGTGGATGGTGACGCCGCGGCCTCTGGTCACAAAGCCGACGATCTCATCTCCGGGCACCGGATTGCAGCAATGGGAAAAACGCACCGCCACGTCGTGGATCCCCTTTACGACGATGGTGCCGCTGCCGGAACTCTGCTTTTTGGTGGCATTCTCCGCCACCTGCTCCAGGATCTCCTCCTTGGTCAGGTTCTTCTGATGGTCTTTCTCGTACCGCTCCAGAAGCTTATTGGCGACCTGTCCTTCCTTGATGCCGCCGTGGCCGATCGCCGCCAGCACCGCATCCCAGTCACGGAATCCGTATTTGCGCAGTACGGCATCCATGTAATCCGGCTTCATCAGGTCGGATAGATTCAGGGATTTGGTCTTGCAATACGACTGCAGCATTTCCTTGCCGCGGGAGATATTGTCTTCCTTCAGCGTGTTGCGGAACCACTGATTGATCTTGTTCTTGGTAGACGGGCTCTTGGCGATGGTAAGCCAGTCCATGCTGGGGCCCTTGGAATTCTGCGAAGTGATGACCTCGACGCGGTCCCCGTTCTGGATCTCATAATCCAGCGTGACGAGTTTTCCGTTCACGCGGGCGCCGATCATTTTGTTGCCGACCGCCGTATGGATCGAATAGGCAAAATCGATCGGCGTGGAGCCGGCCTTCAGGTTCTTGACTTCGCCGTTTGGCGTAAAGCAGTACACGTTTTCCGAGAACAGGTCGAGGTCACTCTTTAAGAGGTTCATGAACTCCCTGTTGTCGGACATCTCCTGTTGCCACTCGAGGATCTGTCTGAGCCAGACCAGTTTTTCCTCTTCGGAAGTGTCTGCCTTCTTCCCGTCGGATGCCACCTTGTACTTCCAGTGCGCGGCGATACCGTATTCGGCAGCCCGGTGCATCTCCGCGGTCCTGATCTGCACTTCGAAAGGGGTGCCCTTGGCGCCAATCAGCGTCGTATGTAATGACTGATAGCGGTTGGGTTTGGGCATGGCGATATAGTCTTTGAACCGCCCGGGAATGGGCGTATACATCTCGTGGATGACGCCGAGCGCCGCATAGCAGTCGCGCACCGAATCCACGATGATGCGCACCGCAAACAGATCATAGATCTCGTCAATGGTCTTATGCTGATTGACCATTTTTTTATAAATGCTGAAGAAGTGCTTCACCCTGCCGCTGACCTGGCAGTGGATGCCCGCATCGTCGATGTGCTTTTTTACTTCGTCGGAAATCGACTGCACGTACGCTTCGCGTTCGCTCTTGCGCTCCGCCACCTGATGCACCAGGTCCCGGTAGACGTCCGGCTTCAAATAACGCAGCGCCAGATCATCGAGCTCGACCTTGATCTTGGAAATGCCCAGCCTCGAAGCGATGGGCGAATAGATATCCAGCGTCTCCTGAGAGATCCGCTTCTGCTTCTCTTCCGGCATGAAGGAGAGCGTCCGCATATTATGCAGCCGGTCCGCCAGTTTGATCAGAATGACGCGGATGTCCTTGGCCATGGCGTAAAACATATGGCGAAGGTTCTGCGCCTGCATTTCCTGCTGGGCGGCAGTCTTGCTGGTCGCGTTCTCGGAGAATTTCAGTTTTTCCAGCTTGGTGACGCCGTCGACCAGTTCTTCGACATCCTCTCCGAACTCCTCTTTCAGGTACTCTTCCGTAACCTCCGTATCTTCGACGACATCGTGCAGAAGGCCTGCCGCGATAGTCTCCTTATCCAGTTCCAGATCCGCCAGAATGATCGATACGCACAGCGGATGAATGATATAGGGTTCGCCGGACTTGCGCCGCTGTTCCTTATGTGCTTCGCTCGCCAGCCGGTAGGCTTTTTCAATCAAAGAAATATCATCCGAAGGATGATATTTCAGAACGCGCGCAATCAGATCCCTGTATAAATCCTCGGGATTGACTGCATGATCCGCAGAATCAGCTATAATACCGTCGTATCCGACGCCGGTACGTTTCAGAAGAGCGTTTTCCTGATTCATAACTTATTATTATACTGTTTTGATATTCAAATGACAAACAAAAGACCGCCCCTCAGATGAAGTGCACCCCTTTCGTTAGACAAAACCTCTAATGAAAGGGGTTTAACATGTCAGGGAAAAAGAAGTATTCAGATGAGTTCAAAGTTAAAGTCGTAATGGATTATCTGGATGGCCATAGTGGCGGATGCAGAATGTTGT
>JAGAHC010000005.1 GCA_017627275.1 Lachnospiraceae bacterium | reverse complement strand
TCTCCGTTCGTGCTGCCCGGCACCATCGGATAAGAGCTGTTCGTCGCCTTCATGGTGAAGGAGAAGGTGGCAGGCGTTGCCGGTTCATCTCCCGTGGCCGTGACGGTCTTTTCCACCGGCGGATCGTGCCTGCACGGCGTCGGCGTCGTGTCGTCCTTTTCCCACGAGACCTCCGGTTTCCCGTACACGTCAAAAACGGCTCCCTCCACGGGATCCTTTTTGTCATCCACCTTATGAATGATAAAGCCTGCCCTTGCGTACGCCGCAGACGCGATGAACAGCGCGGCAAAAGATGCCGCAAGAAGCGTGACCAGAAGATTTCTTTTCCTGTTCCGACCCATAGACTATTCTCCGTTATTTATCGAATGACACGCTTGTCACATTTATTCTACATATCGTTTTTTATTATAGATAATTACTAAATATATGTAAAGCCGTCGCGGTCTTTCCTTCGGATCAGCCGGTCAGCTCTTTCCATGCCGCAAGCGCTGCCCTTCCGTCTTTTATAACATGCGTGTCATGTTCTTTCAAAAACGCTTCCATCGCCGCAACGAGACGCGGTTCCTTCAGCAGAAAGGCGAGTTCCGTGACATCAGCACGCAGGATCAGCGCGCCGATCTCTTCTTTGTAGAAGATCGCTTCCTTTCCGGAAAAAACGGTCTTCAGCGCACCCTGCTTGCGAAGGAATCCCTGCAGGATCACCGTGCGTTCTTTCTCGTCCCGCGGACGGAACGTGTCAAAGAGCGGGCGGCACTGCGAAAGGAATGCGCGGAACTCGGCGTCCAACGACCGGACGCCTGCGCTGTCGCGGATCAGGATATTGATCGGGTCGCAGTCCTGCCCCTTGATGGAGCGGGATATGAGCGCCGCCTGCCCCGGAGAGACAAACATCGTCCTGGTAAAGACCTTATCCTGCAGATGCGGGTAATAATACGGTTCTATCCTGCCTGTAAAATAAAGCGGCATCCATCCTCTGATCGCCTGCATCATCTCGTCCAGATGGCGGTCGACGCTGTGGATGATCCTGATGGTGGCGCCGCGCGCAAGAAGCGTTTTCATCGTCTCCGCCCACCATGCGCTGTAGGAAGCGTCTTCAAACAGCCACTGCATCTCTTCGTCGGAATGTAAAAGCAGCGTCTGCGGCTTTCCGGTCTTCAAAAGGATCTCCAGAAAAGCCCGTACGCCGTCTCTTTTCCCCTGATCCCCATAGAACAACGATGCCATCGCGTGTGTTCCTGCCGGCAGGTGCGGCGCTTCCCGCGGCTCTTTTGTCCGGTCGTTTTCCGGCACCGGATCCCCTGCCGCCCGGAGCAATGCGAGCGCCCTCTGCGCCTGCGTAGCCTGCGGCGCCTGTCCCATAAACCAGGACTTCAGAAGCTCTCCCGCTTCCGCTTCTTCCGTGGGCCAGGGAAGCCCGGGACAGACCACCTCCGTAACAGCGCTTTTCTGATACGGCTCCCGAAGGACACGTGCGAAAAACCGCGTGACGGCCGTCAAAAACACTTCATCTGTCGGGCACTTCCTCTGGCCGCGGCGGATGCGGCTGACATAGGACGCATCGAAACGGAGCGCTCTGGCAAGCACGACATTCTCGGTCCCGCTCACCCGCATCATGAAATCCAGTTTTTCATACGCTTCGTTCATCATAAAACAGACCTGTCATAAAAAAATACCTGTCATTATGATTGACGGGATCTGTCATGGACAAACCCGCCAAACTGCCTCGGATGCCTGCACGAATTGTTAACATGAATTATAAGTCTTTTCATCATATGAAATGACAGGCCTATCTGTCAATCAACGTGCCAGAAGGAGGTTCGTTATGAAAAAAGGTTGTATCTTTTTATCCGCTTTACTTGCCGCATGCCTGTTCTTCCAGCCGGCTGTCGTCACTGCGCTGGCGGCGGAGGACGCGGACACGACCGTGACCGTGGACTATACAGACGGCGACCGGAAGGTCACGGTCGGCAATATCAGTTCATCCGACAACGGGCTGGTGGTAGATTCCTCTGTCGCAAGTGACCACAACGCGACCGTCACGGTCGAAGGGAATATTACAGCCGGGTCTGCCGGCCTCATACCAACCAGGACAGGGGACGGCGAAACGACTGTCTCGGTGGACGGGACGATCACCGCAGGTTCCTACGGCGTGTATGCGTCGGGAGACGGCGGGGCACAAACCATCACCACAGGAGACATCAACGCGGATGATGACGGTGTCTATATCGAAACCTATGGCGGCACGCAGAAGATCGCCACAGGAAACATCTCATCAACGTATGACGACGGTCTGGGAGTGGAAGCCGGCGGCGGCATCACGACGGTCACGACCGGCGATATCACGTCCAGCGATGACGCGGTAATGTGTTTTCTGTGGAACGATTCCATAGCGGAAGTCACCACGGGAAATATCAATGCCGGCTATTGGGGCATCGATGTGGAAGCAGAGGACTCCAGCAATCTGATGATCAAGGCAGGCGATATCGCCTCCCGGGAAGACGGGATCCAGGTTTGGGCAGCTGATGATGCCTTCGTGTCCGTAACAGCCGGAAATGTCACTACACAGGAAGATCACGGGATCCAGGTTTGGGCAGGTGGTGATGCCTTCGTGTCCGTAACAGCCGGAAATGTCACTACACAGGACGAACACGGGATCAATGTAGAGACAGCGCAGAATGCGGTTGTCCATGTCAACGTAAACGACGTGACAGGCGCTGAATACGGGATCAACATGGATGCCGGTGAAGAAAGCACGATGGATATCCTGGTGACCGGGTCGCTGACCGGGCAGGATGCAGCCATCAACGCCTATGACACGGAGACCTTCTCTCATGTCGATCTGACCGTCTGGAAGATCGAAACGACGGAAGCAGGCGATATCCCGGTGCTGGTCGGAGGCAGTGCGGATGAATCCGCGGAAGCTTTCAAGGAAAAGATCAATTACATCATCTACCTGGAGCAGCCGACAAAGGGCGCGACGCTCTCCGCTACCGACGAAAACGGAAACAGCCTTGCGCAGCGCCACGACCACAGTGTGGCCGCCGAGGGAGACACGGTCCTTCTCAAGGTCGACCTGCAAAAGGGCTTCCGTCTTCTTTCCGCCTATAACGGCAAAGGAGAAAAAACGGATCTGGTAAAAGACAGCGCCGGCAACTACTATGTCGTTGTTCCGCGCGGCGGCGGCATCTATCTGAGCGTGGAACTGGAGAAACTGCCGGATCCCAAACCCGCGCCAAAGCCCGCACCGACGCCCGCACCGACGCCCGGCAAAAAGAGTTCCGGCGGCAGCACGGAAGCAGTCAGTGCACCGCCGGTAAACGATTACGCGGTATTCAATCAGCAGGCAGCCGCCGCGATCCTCGCCGCAGCCCCCGCAGAGACCGTTTCGATCAGCACGACGGAATGGATCAGCATTTACCATGTCGTGACAGACGCGCTGAAACAGCGCCCGGACGTCTCGCTCAAGATCACCTTCCTGTACGAGGGACAATTCTTCAGCGTGATCATCCCTGCCGGAGCCGATGTCGACGCCCTGTTAGATCAGAACGGTTTCGCAGGCTTCCTGCATCTGGCTACGGTCCTTGGCACGGAACCCGTTCAGCAGTGACAAGTGACTGCTGACATTTAGTCCTTTCGTGTTGCGATCCAGCTCCACTTCCGTCGTCGCCGTCCCTTCCGTACCGCTGGCATTGATGCCTGCGGACTTCAGATCATACTTTTTGATCTTCGAATACGCGATGGGATCGCCGATCATGCAGCCGGCGATCAGGCGTAGGTTGCAGCCGCGACGGCGACGGTAGTGGCGTTGGCAACGCCCATATCCTCCAGAAACGGACCAAAGTTGCTGTTTGTCTTTAGCCGCTGTAGAACTCGGTAGTCGTCTCGTTCGCCTGTATCAGAACCGAGCTCTGATGGAATGCGCGAATCACAAACTCAAAATAAACAGATAGAAAAGAGCTTTCCGCGCAATTCCACGTTCGGAGGGTAAACAGTGATTATTCGCAAGCTTGAGAGCCATCTGTTGCAAGCTTGAGAGCCACCCCTAACACCGTATTTTCAACCTTGAGAGCCACCACAATATATGGTGGTTCTTTTTGTTTGCGTCAGAGACG
>JAGAHC010000040.1 GCA_017627275.1 Lachnospiraceae bacterium | reverse complement strand
CTTTTGCGGATTGCTTTTTGTCAGCACAAAAACACCGGGAACGGTAGGAGAGGACTACGTGTCCTTTGCGGATTCGACCATTCTGGCGCTGCTTCCGCCCGTCGTTGCCATCACGCTGGCGCTCATTACCAAAGAGGTATACAGCTCGCTCTTTATCGGAACGGCGGTGGGAGCCCTGCTCTATGCCGGCGGGAATCTGGAGCTGGCGCTCAATACCATGCTGTATCATCCGGACGGCGGCTTCGTCGTCAATCTCACGGACCTTTCCCATGCAGGCATTCTGGTCTTTGTCACCATCCTCGGATCGATGGTGGTTTTGATGAACAAGTCGGGCTCGGCAGCAGCCTTCGGAAAATGGGCGTCCACACGGATCAAGAGCAAAGTGGGCGCGCAGCTTGCCACCATGCTGCTCGGCGTGCTGATCTTCGTGGATGACGGATTCAACTGCATGACGGTCGGTTCTGTTATGCGCCCGATCACGGACAGACACCAGGTCTCGCGCGCGAAACTCGCCTATCTGATCGACGCGACGGCAGCGCCGATCTGCATCATTGCCCCGATCTCTTCGTGGGCGGCGGCCGTGACGTTCGCGGTGCCGGAGTCCATGCAGATCAACGGGTTCATCATGTTCCTGCGCACCATTCCCTATAACCTGTATGCGCTCGGCACGCTTTGGATGCTTCTGTGGATCAGCCTCTTTCAGTTTGACTACGGTAAGATGAAGGAGCATGAAGACAATGCCGCAAAAGGAGATCTCTTTACGGCGGGAGAGCGTCCGTATGACGAACAGGATGTTTCCGACGAAGTGGAAGGCGCGAAGGTCTCCAACCTGGTCATCCCCGTAATCACGCTCATTGCCTGCTGCATCATCGGCATGGTCTATACCGGCGGCTTTTTCTCCGGCGTTTCCTTCATTGACGCCTTTGCGGATGCCGATTCCGCGAGGGGCCTCGTGACGGGGTCGCTCGTCGCGCTGCTTGTGACCTTTGTTCTGTATATGTGGAGAGGCGTCCTTTCGTTTGAAGAATTCATGAGTGCGCTTCCGGCGGGCTTCCGCTCCATGTGCGCGCCGATGATCATCCTGATCCTTTCCTGGAATCTGTCCGGCATGACGGGACTGCTCGGTGCCGGCAACTATATTCACGACGTCGTCAATGCTTCGGCGGCTTCCTTCCAGATGTTCCTTCCGGCCATCGTCTTTGTGGTCTCGGTGTTCCTGGCCTTTGCCACGGGAACCAGCTGGGGAACGTTCACGATTCTGATCCCGATCGTCTGCACGGTCTTTCCGGATGCGGGCGAGATGCTGGTGATCTCGATCGCGGCCTGCCTTGCCGGCGCCGTCTGCGGCGACCACTGCTCGCCGATCTCGGATACGACCATCATGGCTTCGGCCGGCGCGCACTGCAACCACGTCAACCACGTCACGACGCAGCTCCCCTACGCGCTGACGGTAGCGGCGGTCTGCACGGTCGGTTATCTTATCGCGGGCGCGATCGGATACAGCACGAACGGGCTCCTTGCCCTTGCGGCGACTCCCGTTACGCTGGCGCTTCAGTTTGCGGTACTTCTTATCCTCAGAAACAGATCGAGGGCAACGGCTTCGTAAAACGTGGTATGATATAGAGTATGGACCCAAGGACTCTTATCAGCGATCGTAAAAACTGGAAATGGATCGGACTCGGAGCGGTCGTGCTTGTGCTTCTTCTGGTGATTTTGGTGCGTAGACAGCATACGAGTGCGGAGAGAGCGACCGAGTTCTATTCCCGGTATATCCCTGTGACCAGGAGTTCTGTCGACAGGGACGAAGACGGTATCGACGATCAGAATGACATTCTGCAGAGTGCACTCGCGTACTGCGAGACCAGACCCCGTTATAAGAGCAAATACTATGAGGGAGGCTATCCCACGGACCGCTACGGAACCTGTGCGGACGTTGTGGCGGCGGCTTTAAAAGGCGCGGGCTATGACCTGATGAAGCTGGTCTCGGAAGACCGGGAGAAGAATCCGGATGACTATGCCGTGATGGCAGCCCTTGCCGGTGTCCCGGACGAAGAGCCGGATCCCAACATCGATTTCAGAAGGGTACGCAACCTCGAAGTCTATTTTTCCCATACGGCGATCCCCATGACCCTGGACCTGGGCGAGATCAATGCCTGGCAGGGCGGCGACATCGTCATCTTCGACGATCACATCGGCATCGTTTCCGACAGACGCAGCATCGACGGAGTCCCCTATGTGATCCATCACAACAGTGCTTATCAGAAGCGGTATGAGCAGGACATCCTGGAGGCGCGTACCGACCTGAGAGCGCACTACCGTATTTCACAATAATCTGCTCCGCATTGCGAAATCCGCATAGCGTAATCCGCGTTGCGGATACACATAGTTTATAAAAAGTATGACGGCATGTGCCGGAAAGGAAAACAGATGCTGACAGTAGAGCGCGCAAAAGAGATCAACCGGGAGATGGTCACGGAGGAATCCCTGGTCCTGCATTCTTTGAACGTGATGGCAGCCATGGGCGCCATGGCGGAGCATTTCGGAGAAGACAAGGAACACTGGATGGCAGTGGGCTATCTGCATGACTATGACTATGAGAAATATCCGGAGGAACATCTGGATCACACGGAAGAGGCGCTTCTGAATGCGGGCGTCGATGCGGCGGATGTCCGGGCGATCCTGAGCCACGGCTACGGAATCCGGAATGAGGTCGAGCCGATTACAAACATGGAAAAGAGCCTCTACACCGTCGACGAACTGACCGGCATCATTCAGGCCTGCGCCCGCATGCGGCCGCACGGCATCACCGACCTGGAAGTCAAAAGCTTTATGAAGAAGTTTAAGGACAAACGCTTCGCCGCCAAGTGCAACCGCGAGCTGATCTTAAAAGGCTGTGAGATGCTCGGCATGGACTTGAAGGACGTGGCGCAGATCTGTATCGAAGGAATGAAGGAACATGCGGAGGAACTGCACCTTCTGGGCACAGAAGAGGCATAGGAACAGGAGAGAACGAAGATGAGCAAGATCGGATTTATCGGAATGGGCAATATGGCGCAGGCGCTGTGCGACGGCTTTATCCGCAACAAGGCCGTCCGGGCAAAGGATGTGTACGCCTACGCGCCGCATGCGGACAAACTGAAAAAGAACGCGGAGAAGATCGGCTTCGTACCGCTCTTTGGCGTAAAAGAAGTGGCTGAAAAAGCGGACATCATCGTGATGGCCTGCAAACCGTATCAGATCGAGGGTGTCCTCTCTGAGATCGGAGATCTGTTAAAGGGAAAGGCGCTGGTGTCCATTGCCGCCGGCTGGGATCTGGAGACCTATGAAGCGTTTCTCGACCCTTCCGTCCGCGTGCAGTACGTTCTGCCGAACACGGCCGTCCGTGTCGGCGAAGGCATCGCGGTCTTTGAAAAGGCGCATTCCTTGAAAGCGGCGGAACGAAAAGAGATCCGGAAACTCTTTGAGACGGTCGGCACCGTAGAGGAACTCCCGACGCACCTCATGGACATCGGAACAGCCATCTGCGGCTGCGCCGGCGCCTATGTCGATATGTTTATGGAAGCGTACGCGGACGCGGCGGTCAAGTACGGCATCCCGCGCGCGGATGCCTATCGCATGGTCTCCCAGATGGTCCTCGGCGCGGCGAAGCTCCAGCAGGTGACCAGCGAGCACCCGGGTGTCTTAAAGGACGCCGTCTGTTCCCCGGGCGGCACCACCATCCGTGGCGTCGCGGCGCTCGAAGAGGCGGGCTTGCGCAACGCCTGCATCTACTCCGTGGATGCGATTATGAACCCGATCTAAACTGGAACCACTTTCTTCAGAAGAAACTGGTTCCAGTTTGCCATAGTGCAATCCTCCCGGGTATATATAGTTCCGTTTCGCGGACGCTTTCGCTCGGTTGTGCTTACGCCGCGTTACATAAGACGACAAAAGAGTGTGAAGGATAGCCTTCACACTCTTTTTACGTCGTCTAAGTAACGGCGAGCACACGACGCCGCTGTACGGAACTATATATACCCGGGGGTTGCCCTCAACGAATCGATTGGAACCAGTTTCTTCTGAAGAGAGTGGTTCCTTATCGTATCTGGCCGTCGCCGTGCACGACGTACTTCCAGCTGGTGATTTCCTTGAGGCCCATGGGGCCGCGGGCGTGCATTTTCTGTGTGGAGATGCCGATCTCCGCGCCGAGTCCGAACTCGCCGCCGTCGGTGAAGCGAGTGGAGGCGTTGACATAAACGGCGGCGGCATCGACCTGGTGGAGGAATGCGGCGGCCGCGTCAGCGTCTTCGGTAATGATGGCTTCCGAATGCTGGGTGCCGTGCGCGGTGATGAAGTCCACGGCTTCCTGCAGGTCTTTTACGACATGGACGGCCAGGATCAGGTCACCGTATTCGGCATCCCAGTCTTCCTCTGTCGCAGGAAGGATGCTGCCGGTTGCGGCATACTGCTTTGCCGCGGCGAAAGAGACTTCATCGCAGCGCAGCTCCACGTTCTGTGCCTGCAGCAGGGGAACTGCCTCCTGTAAAAATGCATCCAGTACCGCTTCATGGATCAGCACGCATTCGCAGGCGTTGCAGACAGAAGGGCGGGAGCACTTGGCATTCTCTAAAATCTTTGCACCCATCTTAAGGTCGGCCGCGCGGTCGATATAGACATGGCAGACGCCTTCTCCGGTGCGGATCACGGGAACGGAAGCGTTCTGTGAGACGAAGCGGATCAGGCCTGCGCCGCCGCGCGGAATGAGGACATCGACATACTGATTCATGTGCATCAGTTCCGCGGCGCTTTCGCGTGCGGTATCCTGCACCAGCTGGATGCAGTAGCGGGAAAGACCGGCTTCCTCCAGCGCGTCCTGCATGATGGCCGTGACTGCGCGATTGGAGCGGATAGCTTCCTTGCCGCCGCGCAGGATGCAGGCGTTGCCGCTTTTTAAACAGAGAACGGCGGCGTCCACGGTGACGTTCGGCCGCGCCTCGTAAATGATCGCAATGACACCGAGCGGGACGCGTACCTTCTCGATGCGCAGGCCGTTGGGCCTTGTCACTTCCTCGATGCATTCTCCGATCGGGTCGGGAAGGGAAATGACTTCGCGCACGGCGGAAACGATGCCGTCGATCCTTGCTTCGGTCAGGGTCAGGCG
The DNA here is from genome assembly GCA_017627275.1 of Lachnospiraceae bacterium. Lineage (GTDB taxonomy): Bacteria > Bacillota > Clostridia > Lachnospirales > Lachnospiraceae > CAG-791. The sequence goes on along the minus strand of JAGAHC010000040.1, from coordinate 1,026 downwards.
GTCGAGCATCGTCCTGGACATGCCTTCCTTTTCCGCCTCGAGGACGTCCTCCCGGTTGGCGGCAAGCCATTCTTCTCTTCGCGCATCGAGCGCGCGGGCGATCGCTTCCAATGCCTGATCCTTTTTAGCGGTATCACAGACACCAAGGTCTCTGGCCGCCTCTTTTGCCTGTTGTCCCTGCTGTTCCAAAAGTTTCATCCGTTCTCCTTTTTTCCGATAAAACGGGTCCCGACGGGTTTTCCTTCGACGATATCATAGAGGTCCGACATCCTGGCGCCGTTCGTAATGACCATGTCGCACCCGGCGCTCATGGCGATCCTGGCGGCCGAGAGTTTGGTGGTCATGCCGCCCGTGCCGAAGGCGGAGCCTGCGCCGCCGGCCATGTTTAAGATCTCGTCGCTCAACTCCCGCACTTCCGGAATCAGCTTCGCATCCTTGTTGGTCTTCGGATCACTGTCGTAGAGACCGTCGATATCCGAAATCAGGACGAGGAGATCTGCTTTGCATAATGCGGCAACAATGGAAGAGAGGGTATCGTTGTCCCCCAGGACCTTATGCTGTCCGGTCTCGATCTCCGCGGAGGAAACTGAGTCGTTTTCGTTGACAACGGGAATGACGTTGGTCTTTAACAACGCTTCAAAGGTGTTGGAGAGATGTTCTCTGCGGGACGGATCGTCCACGTCTCCGTCCGTCAGAAGGATCTGCCCGACCAGCTGATTGTATTCCCCAAACAGCGTGTCATAGGTATGCATCATCGAACACTGCCCGACGGCGGCCGCCGCCTGCTTCATCGGCAGTTCCTTCGGACGTTCCGGAAGAGAAAGCTTGCGGACACCGATGCCGATGGCGCCGCTTGTCACGAGGATCACCTCGTGGCCGTAGCCGTGCAGATCGGAGAGCACGCGGACCAGTTCGTCCATCTTCTTTAAGTTCATGGAGCCGTTGTCGTGCGTGATGGTGGAAGTACCGACCTTCACCACGATGCGGTAGCAGGTTTTCTGAAACATAGGCATTTTCCTTTCCAAT
>JAGAHC010000039.1 GCA_017627275.1 Lachnospiraceae bacterium | reverse complement strand
GGCGCTTCCCTACGATACCGCCTATTCCCGCACCGAAAAGGGATGGACGCGTTCCACCTGCACGCCCGGAGAAACGAACGAGAACATGACGGTGCTGCCCGCACAGACATTGAAGGAACCGACCTTCTCGGCGCCGGGCGGATTCTATGACGAAGCTTTCTCCCTGACGCTGACTGCAGGCGGCGGCGAGCGGATCTACTACACACTGGACGGGAGTGTCCCAACAGAGGATTCCCTTCTGTACACCGGACCGATCACGGTGGAGGATCCTTCAGAGAAGGAAAACGTTTATGCGAAGATCCGCGAGGTCACGACGGACTTTGCCTATGCTGTCCCGACAAAGCTGGTCGACAAGGCCCTCGTCGTGCGGGCGATCACACAGGATGTCGTGACGGGCGCCGTGAGCGCACCGGCAACGGAGACCTACTTCATCGGGTACGGCAATCGGAAAGACTATGAGAATACTCCGGTTGTTTCATTGGTCACAGATCCAGATAATCTTTTTGGACTAGAGAAAGGGATTTATGTACTTGGAAAAGGATATGAAGAATATAAGAAAAATGGAGGATTTGATAATCTTCCTGAGAACGAGGTTCCACAGTATTATGTGGACGAAAATGGGAATAGCATAAATAGGTATGAGTCATTTGCTTTTTGGCAAAGGGGAAGAGAGGCAGAAAGACCTGGAACAATTACGCTATTTGATGAAAAGCATCTTTTATCTTTTCAACAGGATATCGGGATAAGAATTGCAGGGGGTGGATCTAGATTTTTAAGACAAAAGTCATTTAATGTATATGCCAGAAAAGTCTATGATAATCAGAACTCGGATTTTAAAAAGAATCCATTCGGGATACATCCCATTTCAAAACTACGATTAAAGAACACAGATGATGACATAATATTTCGTGACCATTTTCTGAGAGACTGTGTTAAAGAAAGAAATCTTGAAGTTGCCGATGGTACTGGTGTGGCGCTTTTTTTAGATGGCGAATACTGGGGACTGTATTATATGATGGAGCTTTATGATAAAGAGTATTTCTTTAATAATTTTGGAATCAACGAGAGTGATTTACGCCTTGTAGAGGACATGGAAGTTAAGTATGGAGGGGAAGAAACGCTCACAGAGTGGAGTAGTTATATTGACCAAATTGCATATATGGATATGGCGGATCCGATACAATACGCCTTTGTAGAAAGGGTTATAGATTTAGATAACTTAATTGATTTTTATTGTATTGCACTATACTGCGCAAATGAGGATTTTAGGTTAACACATAATTGCATGACGTGGAGAGAAGAAGGAGAAAACGGCAAATGGAGATTCTTGCTTTATGATTTAGACACTACTGCTCGTGAGGCAGAGTCTAATACATTTGAGTTTTTTCACAGTTTAAACGATAAGTCCTATCTACCAGGATATCTATATGCTAACTCAGATTTTAAGGAGAAATTCTGTGTTTCTATGATGGATATAGCCAATACTTGTTTTTCTTATGAGAAGGTTCATTTACAGCTTTCTAAGTGGGCAGATAAATACGAGAATCAGTCGATTTTACGAAAGAGAAGATTTGAGGACGAAAATGCAACAGCAAGTTACTATCGAGAGGCTATAGAAAAGATGGATACCTTTTTTAGAGACAGACGTCCATTTATTGAACGATATATGAAGGAAGACATGGCGCTTGCGGGAGAGGCAGTCACGAGCCGCATCGAAAACGATGACCCGGAAGGCGGAGAGATCACGATCAACACAGCGAAGCTCCCTGCAACGGAAACCTGGGAAGGAAGATACTTTTCGGATTATCCCGTCACGCTGACGGCGGTACCGAAGGAAGGATACCGCTTCATGGGCTGGACGGGCGACGTGCAGTCGGAAGAAGCGCAAATCAAAACGGATGTACAGGAAGGTCTGCACATCCGCGCCGTGTTTGAAAAAGAATGACAGATGCCGGGGCTGACCGATCAGAACACAGCCCGTCCCGCAGCCCCGCAGGGCAGATACAGACTGTTTTTGGTGACCGGGAGTCCGACCTCGTCCGCCTCGATCCGCACGTTTTTGTGTGCGCCGGCAAGCGCCGTGTGCAGAAGATAGGAGAGGACCGCCGGCTGTAATCCCGTCGTGTAGGAATTCAAAAGCACAAAGGCGGGATCATCGGAGAGAAGCTTCACACATTCCATCAGGAAGGGATAGATGCTGTCCTCGATCTTCCATACTTCGCCCCCGGGTCCCCGTCCGTAGGAAGGCGGATCCATGATGATGGCGTCATAGGTATTGCCGCGCCTGAGTTCTCTTGCGACAAACTTCCCGCAGTCGTCCACCAGATACCGGATCGGCGCATCCTGCAGGCCGGAGGATGCGGCGTTTTCTTTGGCCCACTGCACCATGCCCTTTGCCGCGTCCACATGTGTGACACTTGCCCCGGCCTTAGCGGCAGCGACTGTCGCGCCGCCCGTATACGCAAACAGGTTTAATACCTTGACGGGCCTTCCGCTCTGTACCCGGTCTCTGATGATCTTCGAAAACCAGTCCCAGTTGACGGCCTGTTCCGGAAAGAGCCCCGTGTGCTTAAAACGAAACGGCTTTAAATGGAAGCGCAGATCGCGATAGGAGATCTGCCATTCCTCCGGCAGGTCAAAGAACTCCCAGCTTCCGCCGCCGCGGCTGCTTCTGTGATAGTGCGCGTTGACCTTCTTCCAGGACGCATCTTTTTTCGTGTTCCAGATGACCTGCGGATCCGGACGCACGAGCAGATACCGCCCCCAACGCTCCAGTTTTTCACCGTCCGCGGTATCCAGCACTTCATATTCTTTCCACTTGTCAGCTACCCACATGGTCAGTCACCTTTCTGAATAAAAATGCATTGAAGGAATCAATGGTTTCGATATAAAATAGCATATACTTTCACGAAAAACAAACGGAGGAGACAAACCCATGTCAGTATCACAACTCTGTATGCTGATCGCCATGCTCGTCTATCTGGTCGGCATGGTCTATATCGGGATTGCGATGAGCAAAAAAACGGAGACCGTCGGCGATTTCTTTCTCGGCGGGAGGAAGCTGGGGCCCATCGTCACGGCGATGAGCGCGGAAGCTTCCGACATGAGCAGTTACCTGTTGATGGGGCTGCCGGGACTTGCGTATCTGACGGGACTTGCCGACGTCGGCTGGACGGTCATCGGGCTGGCAGCAGGCACCTATCTGAACTGGCTGATCGTTGCAAAGCCCCTGCGTCGGTATTCCGAGCACACCGGTTCCATCACGCTCCCGATGTTTTTCTCCAACCGCTATCATGACGAAAAAAGGATCCTGGCGCTGATCTCGGCGCTTTGGATCATCGTCTTCTTTATTCCCTACACGGCATCTGGCTTTGCCGCCTGCGGAAAACTGTTCGCGTCCCTGTTCGGCGCCGACTACCACGCGGCGATGATGGTGAGCGCCGTCATCATTATTTTCTACACCATCATGGGCGGCTTTCTTGCAGCCAGCACAACGGACCTGATCCAGAGCATCATCATGACGATCGCGCTGGTCATCATGGTGTGCTTCGGTACCGTCCAGGCCGGCGGCTTCTCCGCCGTCATCGAGAATGCGAAAGCGCTGCCGGGATATCTTTCCCTTTCGGCCACGCACGATCCGGTGAGCGGAACGGCGTCTCCGTACGGACCGATCACCGTGCTCTCGACGCTCGCCTGGGGCCTTGGGTACTTCGGCATGCCGCACATCCTGCTTCGTTTCATGGCGATCGAAGAGGAGAATAAGATTGCACTCTCCAGACGCATCGCTTCCGTCTGGGTGGTGGTCGCCATGGCGATCGCGGTCCTCATCGGCTTCATCGGCCTTGGCATGTCGCATGTGGGAGCGATCCCCGTGCTCGAAGGATCCGATTCGGAAACCGTCGTCGTCCGGATCTCGTCCCTTCTTTCCACCCACGGGATCCTGCCGGCGCTCATCGCGGGCGTTGTCCTTTCGGGCATCCTTGCCTGCACGATGTCGACCTCCGACTCACAGCTCCTGGCCGCCTCCAGTTCTGTCTCCAATGACATTCTGGTGGAATTCTTCCATGTAAAGATCGCGCAGGAGAAGCTTTTGAACATTTCCAGACTCTGCCTCCTTGCCATCGCCGTCATCGGCGTCATCCTTGCCTGGAATCCGAACAGCTCGGTCTTTGGCATCGTGTCCTTTGCCTGGGCGGGGTTCGGTGCGTCCTTCGGACCGGCCATGCTCTTAGCACTGTTCTGGAGACGCTCCAACCGACAGGGCGCCATCGCCGGCATGCTCTCCGGTGGACTTTTCATTTTTATATGGAAGTTTCTCGTGCGTCCGATGGGAGGCGCCTTCAATATCTACGAACTCCTTCCCGCCTTCCTCGTCGCCCTCGCGGTCAATGTCATCGTTTCCCTCGCGACACCCGCACCTGACGCAGCGATCGTTCGGGAATTCGACGAAGTCCACAAACGCTAATCTTTTTGTAAAGTATATGAAGTTTTTACTCCCGGTGTCTTGCGGCACCGGGAGTTCTTATGTGAGGAACGTTGGCCGGAAACGTATCGGGTATCCAATACAGCAAATGTTTCGAAGACTGTTTCTATAAGAAGTAGAAGAGGGCCGGGGAACTGTGATTCCCGATGAGGGCCTGTCCGAAGGCCGGTCCTTGCGCCTCGTATTCTAGAGGCGCTAGTACCGCTGCCTGAGGAATGGAGCGAGAGCGTCCCGATCAAGGGAACACAGTTTCTCCGGCCCCTATCTATGTAAGAAAACGTTTCCAAACACCATATGTAGCCCTCACAAAAACTGATCCAAAACTTTGTGAAAATTTCCGAAAATTCTTCTTGCTTTTCCCTCTTTCATCCTGTTATAATTGCGATTGCTGTGACATGATAGCGATGAAGTAAGAGGTTGCTGTCTGCGTGGTCAGCCGCCATAAAGACAGGTTTTCTTACGGAGCGAATGTCTGAGGGCTCGAAGAAAAGAAGAGTCCGCAATCTGACGACAAGTCACTGTACTGACACGAGTCTGCTTCGGGCAGAAACGACGTGCAGAAAAGGCGATTTCGTTTTTTTTTCGAAAAGCCATGACACGCACGGGGGTGTGTACAGACAAACGGCGCTTGTCGTACTTCTATTAAAAGTGCGAAAAGGAGGCTCAACATTTATGGCAAGTCAAGTTATGAGAATCACGCTGAAGGCGTACGATCACGAGCTCATTGATTCTTCCTGCAGAAAGATCATTGAGACGGCAAAGAAGAACGGCTCTCAGGTCAGCGGACCGGTGCCGCTTCCGACCAAGAAGGAAGTTGTTACCATCCTTCGTGCCGTACATAAGTACAAAGACTCTCGTGAACAGTTCGAGCAGAGAACACACAAGAGACTGATCGACATCGTGATGCCGACACAGAAGACGGTCGATGCCCTGCAGAGACTGGAAATGCCGCCCGGCGTGTTCATCACCATCAAAATGGTAACAAAATGAGGCAAGCCTCATTTTGAGAAGATTGCTCCGCAATCTTCCAACAGCAATAGGAAACCTCTGTAGGCATGATGTATCTCTTTAAGATCAGCAAAAGAGAGTGCGGAAGAAACGCCGCGACATCCGCTGCAGAAGAAATAAAAAAGAAAAGAGGTTAATGCATGAAGAAAGCAATTTTAGCAACGAAGATCGGAATGACACAGATCTTCAAAGAAGACGGTTCGCTTGTTCCGGTCACCGTACTGGAAGCGGGCCCTTGTGTCGTGACACAGGTCAAGACCAAAGAAAACGACGGCTATGAAGCAGTGCAGGTCGGCTTCGGCGATGCCAAAGAGCGCATCACTGTGGTAGACAAGAGCGGCAAGAAGGAAGTCGTCCACCGTCACGGTGTCGGCAAGGCCATGAAGGGACACTTCGACAAGGCCGGCACACCCGTGAAGAAGTTCGTAAAAGAATTCCGGTTTGAGAACGCAGCAGACTACGAAGTCGGCAGCGAGATCAAAGCGGATATTTTTGCGGAAGGCGATAAGATCGACGCCACTGCCGTTACCAAAGGTAAGGGATTCCAGGGCGCCATCAAACGTCTGGGCCAGCATAGAGGACCTATGGGCCATGGTTCCAAGTTCCATCGCCATCAGGGTTCCAATGGATCAAGCTCCGATCCGAGCAGAGTCTTCAAAGGAAAAGGCATGCCCGGCCAGATGGGAGCAGAGCAGGTCACTGTCAAGAATCTTGAGATCGTGAAAGTTGATGCCGAAAAGAATCTGATCTTAGTCCGCGGTGCGATCCCGGGCCCGAGAAAAGGTCTTGTAACGCTCAAAGAAACGACCAAGGTGAACGCGTAAGCCTGCGGGTCAGTAAAGGAGGACCATAGATGGCTAACGTATCAGTTTTTAATATGGAAGGCGTAGAAGTCGGCAAGATCGACTTGAACGATGCGGTCTTCGGCGTTTCTGTGAATGAGCACCTGCTTCACCTGGCAGTCGTACAGCAGCTTGCCAACAACAGACAGGGCACCCAGAAGGCAAAGACCAGAGGCGAGGTTTCCGGAGGCGGAAGAAAGCCCTGGAGACAGAAAGGAACCGGTCACGCAAGACAGGGTTCCACCAGATCTCCGCAGTGGAAGGGCGGCGGTGTTGTTTTCGCGCCCACACCGAGAGACTACACATTAAAGATGAATCGCAAAGAGAAGCAGGCTGCCATCCGCAGCGCACTCTCCGACAGAGTCGCGAACGGACAGCTGATCGTCTTAGACGAGCTCAAATTTGACGAGATCAAGACCAAGGCATTTGTAAAGGTCATGGATAACTTAAAGGTCGAGGGCAAGGCACTCGTGATGACCGGCGAAAAGAATGACAACGCCATCCTTTCCGCCAGAAACATTCCGAACGTCAAGACAAGCGACATCGGCCAGATCAATGTCTTTGACATCATGAATGCAGGCACACTCATCCTCACAAAGGATGCGGTAGAAAAGATCGAGGAGGTGTACGCATAATGGCAACATTGAATTATTATGACGTCATCCTGGAACCGGTGATCACCGAGAAAAGCATGGCGGGCATGGGGAGCAAGACCTACACATTCCTCGTACATCCGGACGCAAACAAATTCCAGATCAAGGATGCGGTCGAAAAGATGTTTGACGGAGTGAAGGTCGAGAAGGTCAACACGATGAACGTGAAGGGCAAGAAGAAAAGAAGAGGAATGACCTTCGGTTACACGGCAAAGACCAAGAAAGCGATCGTCTATCTCAAGGACGACAGCAAGGACATCGAGATCTTCTCGGGCCTGTAAAAAAAGAGAAATCATAACAGCGGTGCAAAATGCGGGCCCGCAGCCCGCATCCCCGAATCTTCGATTCGGTTGAAAGGATATAAGCTGCGGCATTTACTAACAGCGGTGCAAAGCGCGCAGGTCCCGGGGGCCTGCACGAAGAAAAGGAGAAAAAAACATTATGGGAATTAAAAAGTATACCGCCTATACCCCGTCCAGACGCCACATGACCGGCTCTGACTTCGCGGAGATCACAAAGAAGACTCCCGAAAAGGCACTGACCGGTTCTGTTAAGAAGAACGCAGGACGCAATAACCAGGGTAAGATCACCGTCAGACATCAGGGCGGCGGCAACAGACGCAAATACAGACAGATCGATTTTAAGAGACGCAAAGACGACATTCCGGCAAAGGTCATCGGCATCGAATACGATCCGAACAGAACGGCCAACATCGCCCTCATCTGCTACGCGGACGGCGAGAAGAGCTACATCCTGGCTCCCAACGGCCTGGCAGTCGGCATGAAAGTCATGAACGGTCCGAAGGCTGAAGTACGTGTAGGCAACTGCCTCCCGCTTTCGGAGATCCCGCTCGGTACCGAGATCCACAACATCGAGATGCATCCCGGCAAGGGCGCACAGATGGTCCGCGGCGCAGGCAACGTTGCACAGCTCATGGCCAAGGAAGGCAAGTACGCAACCGTCCGTCTTCCCTCCGGCGAAATGAGAATGGTGCCGCTGGAATGCAGAGCCACCATCGGCGTTGTCGGCAACATCGACCACAACCTGATCAACATCGGTAAGGCCGGAAGAAAACGCCACATGGGCATCCGCCCGACCGTCCGCGGTTCCGTCATGAACCCGAACGACCACCCGCACGGCGGTGGTGAAGGTAAGGCTCCTGTGGGTCGCCCGGGTCCGTCCACTCCGTGGGGCAAACCGGCACTGGGTTACAAGACACGCAGAAAGAAAGCTTCCGATAAGCTGATTGTAAGAAGACGCGGCGGAAAGGGCCGTTAAGGTAAGGAGGGAAAATGTCTAGATCATTAAAAAAAGGACCGTTTGCGGACGATCATCTCTTAAAGAAAATAGACGCGATGAATGAGTCAGGCCAGAAGCAGGTCATCAAGACATGGTCTCGCCGTTCGACCATCTTCCCGTCTTTCGTAGGACATACCATTGCTGTGCATGACGGCAGAAAACATGTCCCGGTATATGTCACAGAGGACATGGTCGGTCATAAGCTCGGTGAGTTCGTCATGACCAGAACTTACAGAGGCCACAGCGGAAACAACAAGGATGAAAGAAAAGGTTAATTCTGAAAGGAGAAGGTAACAAAGATGGCGAACGGACATAGATCGCAAATCAAGAGAGAGCGAAATGCGAAGAAGGATGAAAGACCTTCCGCAAAGCTCTCCTATGCAAGAATTCCTGTACAGAAAGCCTGCTTTGTCCTGGATGCGATCCGCGGCAAGGATGTCACATCGGCAGAAGGTATTCTTACATATAACACCAGATACGCTTCAGAAGTTATTCTGAAGCTCTTAAAGTCCGCAGTAGCGAATGCGGAAAACAACAAAGGCATGAACGCGTCCGATCTCTACATCGCGGAATGCTTTGCAACAGAAGGCCCGACAATGAAACGGATCAAGCCCCGCGCACAGGGAAGAGCCTACAGGATCTTAAAGAGAATGTGCCACATCACCATCGTGCTTGATTCCAAGAGCGCTTCGGCAAAAGAAGAGGTGAAGGAAGCAGCCACCGAAGAAGCCGAAGAAAAGACAGAAGAGTAAGGAAGGAGAAGGAATGGGACAGAAAGTTAATCCTCATGGCCTGAGAGTCGGGATCATCAAAGACTGGGATTCCAGATGGTATGCGGAGAGCGATTTCGCAGACTGCCTTGTGGAAGATTACAATATCCGGAAGTTCTTGAAGAAGAAACTGGAGGGCGCAGGCATCTCCATGATCGAGATCGAAAGAACGGCCGACAGAGTGACGGTCATCGTCTATGCCGCAAAGCCCGGTGTCATCATCGGCAAGGGCGGCATGGAGATCGAAGTCACCAAGAAGGAACTGGGGAAACTGACCGACAAGAAGGTCTTCCTCGACATCAAAGAGATCAAGCGTCCTGATAAGGATGCACAGCTGGTAGCAGAAAACATTGCACAGCAGCTCGTCAACCGTGTTTCTTTCCGTCGTGCCATGAAGCAGGCGATGGGCAGAACCATGAAGACGGGAGTCCTCGGGATCAAGGCCTGCTGCGCCGGACGTCTTGGCGGAGCGGACATCGCAAGAAGCGAGACCTACTCCGAAGGCACCATCCCGCTGCAGACACTGCGTGCAGATATTGACTACGGATTCGCGGAAGCGGACACCACCTACGGTAAGGTCGGCGTAAAAGTCTGGATCTACAAGGGTGAGATCCTTCCGAAGAAAGCAGAAGCAAAAGCCGTAGAGGTAAAGGAAGGGAGTGATCAGTAATGTTAATGCCGAAGAGAGTGAAATATCGTAAACAGTTCCGCGGCAGCATGGCAGGTTCTCCCACGAGAGGCACCAAGATCGCCTACGGAGAATACGGCATCGTATGCATGGAACCTTGTTGGATCCGTTCCAACCAGATCGAAGCAGCCCGTGTCGCCATGACACGTTTCATCAAGAGAGGCGGACAGGTCTGGATCAAAATCTTCCCGGATAAGCCGGTCACCAAGAAACCTGCTGAAGTCCGAATGGGTTCCGGGAAGGGCGCAGTAGAGTACTGGGTAGCTGTGGTAAAACCCGGCAGAGTAATGTTCGAGATCGCCGGTGTTCCGGAAGCGGAAGCGAGAGAAGCACTTCGACTTGCAAGCAACAAACTTCCCTGCAAGTGCAAAATCGTTTCCAAAGAACAGTTGGAAGGCGGTGCAGTAAATGAAGGCTAAAAAGTATTTAGAAGAATTACAGGCAAAGACCACGGAAGAACTTGCTGAAGAACTGGTTTCCGCAAAGAAAGAGCTCTTCAACCTTAGATTCCAGAACGCAACCAACCAGTTGCAGAACACAGCCAGAATCACAGAGGTCAGAAAGAATATCGCAAGAATTCAGACCGTGATGACAAGCAAGGCGAACGGATAAAGGAGGAAGAAGACCGTGGATAGAAATTTAAGAAAAGTCCGTATCGGCAAAGTGGTCAGCGACAAGATGGACAAGACCGTAACGGTTGCGATCGAGTACCACGTCAAGCACCCGCTGATCGGTAAGATCGTAAAGAGGACCTATAAGCTCAAAGCCCATGATGAGAACAATGAATGCGGCATCGGCGATACCGTAAAGGTAATGGAAACAAGACCGTTATCCAAGACAAAACGCTGGAGACTGGTCGAGGTCATGGAAAAGGCGAAGTAAGAAAGGATAGCAATCATGATTCAACAGGAAAGTAGACTACGTGTTGCTGACAATACCGGTGCCAAAGAGCTTTTGTGCATCCGTGTCAGCGGCGGTTCCACCAGAAGATATGCCCGCATCGGCGATATCATCGTGGCGACTGTCAAAGAGGCAACCCCGGGCGGCGTCGTAAAGAAGGGTGACGTCGTTAAGGCGGTGGTTGTCCGTACTGTGAATACGACAAGAAGAAAAGACGGCTCCTATATTCGTTTCGACGAGAACGCGGCAGTCATCATCAAAGATGATATGACCCCCACCGGAACCCGTATTTTCGGACCCGTTGCCCGCGAACTTCGTGAAAAGCACTTCATGAAGATTCTGTCTCTGGCACCGGAAGTTTTATAAGAGAAGAGAGGGTAGAAACGATGGCTACAAGTAAGATTAAAACAGGCGATCTGGTTCGCGTGATCACCGGCAAGAGCAAAGGGGTCGAAGGCAAGGTCAAATCCGTCGACGTGAAAAACCATCGCGTTGTCGTGGAAGGCGCCAATATGATCACAAAGCATATGAAGCCTTCTGTTCAGAATCAGAACGGCGGCATCGTCAGACAGGAAGCGGCGCTTGATATCAGCAACGTCATGCTCGTTTCGGACGGCAAGACCACCCGCGTCGGCTTCAAGACGGAAGGGGACAAGAAAGTCCGCGTTGCCAAGAAGACCGGAAAGACCATTTAAAAAGAACTACAGCGTTATTGAAAGGAGCAAGTACCTTGAGTAGATTAAAAGATCTGTATAAGGACGAAATCCGCGAGCAGATGACCAAGAAGTTCGGCTACAAGAACGAAATGCAGGTCCCGAAGCTGGATAAGATCGTTGTCAACATGGCGGTCGGCGAAGCGAAGGAAAACGAAAAGATCCTGGAATCTGCCGCGAAGGATTTGGAAACCATCACCGGTCAGAAACCGGTCTATACCAAGGCGAAGAAGTCCGTCGCAAACTTCAAGATCAGAGAAGGCATGGCGATCGGCTGCAAGGTCACCCTGCGCGGTGAGAGAATGTACGAATTTCTCGACCGCCTGGTGAATCTGGCACTGCCCCGCGTCCGTGACTTCCGCGGCGTGAACCCGAACTCCTTTGACGGCAGAGGCAACTATGCCCTCGGCATCAAAGAGCAGCTCATCTTCCCGGAAATCGAGTATGACAAAATCGACAAGGTCAGAGGAATGGACATCATCTTCACGACCACGGCGCATACCGACGAAGAGGCAAGAGAACTCTTAAGACTGTTCAACATGCCCTTCGCGAGAACAGAAGCTTAATTTCGGAAAGGAGATAGGTTAAGAAGATGGCTAAAACTTCGATGAAAATCAAGCAGCAGTTAAAGCCGAAGTATTCCACCAGAGCGTATACACGCTGCAGGATCTGCGGCCGCCCGCATGCTGTCTTAAAGAAGTATGGAATCTGCCGAATCTGCTTCCGCGAACTGGCATACAAGGGCCAGATCCCGGGCGTGAAGAAAGCAAGTTGGTGAGATTCGTGGCAAGACGATTGCCCGTCGAATGCTTGCATTCGTAAGGACAAACGGCGAAGGCACGGATGCAGCGTAGCTGCAGTTTCGTCCGAAGGACGAAAAGAATCTCAACAAATGAATGTCAGTTTAAGGAAGATAAACGTCACCGAGCGGAGAATCCGCGAGGTGCAGTAACAAGGATATCGCTGGAGGAAAGAAATATGACTATGAGTGATCCGATTGCAGATATGCTTACAAGAATCCGTAACGCAAACACTGCAAAACATGATATCGTTGACATTCCCGCATCCAAGATCAAACTGGCGATCGCCAAGATCCTGGTCGACGAAGGGTATGTTCAGAACGTGGAAGAAGTCGAGGACGGCAACTTCAAGAACATCCGCATCACCTTAAAGTACGGCGCGGACAAGAATGACCGTTACATCAGCGGCTTAAAGAGAATCTCGAAGCCGGGACTTCGCGTCTACGCGAGCAAGGACGATGTGCCGAAGGTCCTGGACGGACTGGGCACGGCTGTGCTTTCCACCAACCAGGGTGTGATCACAGACAAGAAGGCAAGAGAATTAAAAGTGGGCGGAGAAGTTCTCTGCTTCATTTGGTAATCATTTCTAATCAGACAAAGGAGGTACGGGCATGTCACGAGTAGGTAAAATGCCAATCGCCATTCCGGCCGGAGTCACCGTCGAAGTGGCAGAAAATAACACAGTGACTGTAAAGGGTCCCAAGGGAACGCTGACAAGGACCCTGCCGGCGGATATGAAGATATCCGAAGAAAACGGCGAACTGAAGGTGGAAAGACCCAACGACCAGAAAAGAGAACGGTCCATGCATGGTCTGACCAGAGCACTTTTGAACAACATGGTTGTCGGCGTAACAGACGGCTTCACGAAGGAACTGGAAGTCAACGGCGTCGGTTACAGAGCAGCCAAAGCAGGAAAGAAGCTGACCCTCTCTCTCGGGTATTCCCATCCGATCGAGATGGAAGACCCCGAAGGAGTCGAGACGGTGGTCGATGGCAACAAGATCATCGTGAAGGGTATCGATAAAGAAGTCGTGGGACAGTTCGCGGCGGAGATCAGAGAGAAGAGAAAACCGGAGCCTTACAAGGGCAAGGGTATCAAGTATGTTGAGGAGCGCATCCGTCGCAAGGTCGGTAAGACCGGTAAGAAGGCTTAACGGATAGTCGGAAAAAGGAGACATAAAGATGATTAAGAAAGAAAACAGAAAAGCAATTCGCGTCAAAAAGCATATGCGAATCCGCAACCGTTTTTCCGGCACGGCGGAGAGACCGCGACTTGCAGTATACAGAAGCAACAAACACATTTATGCGCAGATCATCGATGATTCTGTCGGCCATACCCTGGTATCCGCCGGATCCGTCGAGAAGGATGTGCGGGGCGCCGTAAGCCACACCGATGATACGGAAGCCGCCAGGTTTGTCGGCGACCTCATCGGCAAAAGAGCCGTGGAGAAGGGCATCAAGAAGGTTGTCTTTGACCGCGGCGGTTATGTGTACCACGGAAAAGTTGCCGCCTTTGCAGACGCGGCAAGAGAAGCGGGCCTCGAGTTCTGATCGGACAGGCCGGAGATAGAAAGGAGTTAGAATGAGTCGTTCAGCAATAGATGCAAGTCAGATGGAACTCACAGAAAAGGTGGTTACCATTAAACGTGTTACAAAGGTCGTTAAGGGCGGACGTAACATGCGCTTCACCGCGCTGGTCGTTGTCGGTGATTCGAACGGTCACGTCGGCGTCGGCCTCGGCAAGGCAACGGAAATTCCGGAAGCCATCCGTAAGGGCAAGGAAGATGCCGCCAAGAACCTCGTGAGCGTAGCGCTTGACGAAGTCGGCAGTATCTCTCATGACTACATCGGCAAATACGGTTCCGCACAGGTCATGTTAAAGAAGTCCCCCGACGGTACCGGTATCATCGCAGGCGGTCCCGCTCGTACGGTCTGTGAACTGGCAGGCATCAGAAACATTCGTACCAAGTCTCTCGGTTCCAACAACAAGCAGAACGTCGTGCTTGCTACCCTGAACGGACTTTCCGAGCTGAAGGTCCCGGAAGAAGTGGCAGCGCGCCGCGGCAAGAGCGTTGAGGAACTGAAGGGTTGATCATCCTTCCGGAAGGAGAATAAGGAATCATGGCAGACAAAAAGTTAAAAATCACACTGACCAAGTCCAAGATTGGTGCAGTTCCGAAAAACAGAAAGATCGTGGAGTCCATGGGCTTCAAAAAGCTGGGCAGCAGCGTTATCTTACCGGACAACGAATGCACCAGAGGCCAGATCAGACAGATCGCGCACATGGTGCGCGTGGAGGATGCGGAGTAATCATACTTCGCGATGAAGAGCGCAAGCGAGTCCTTTTTCAAAAAGGGCGTGAAAGGAGATTAGTATGGATTTATCAAACTTAAGACCCGCAGAAGGATCCAAGCAGGGTGATCGTTACAGAAGAGGCAGAGGCCACGCATCCGGCAACGGCAAGACGGCCGGCTACGGTCACAAGGGACAGAAGGCCCGTTCCGGCGCACCGCGTATCGGATTCGAAGGCGGTCAGATGCCTTTGTTCAGACGCCTCCCCAAGAGAGGGTTTAAGCCGATCAGCCGCAAGCAGTTTGCAGCGGTCAACCTCAGCCGCCTCGACGTCTTTGAAGACGGCGCAGTGGTGGACGCACAGGCGCTGCTTGATAAGAAGATCATCCACGATGTCTGTGACGGCGTAAAGATCCTCGGCGGCGGCGAGCTGACGAAGAAGTTGACGGTAAAGGCAAACGCGTTCTCGGCTTCCGCAAAAGAGAAGATCGAAGCCGCAGGCGGCACCGCAGAAACCGTGTAATGATGCTTTTGACTTCTTATTAAAGAAAGGCTCTGACATGTTTGAAACAATTAAAAATGCTTTCAAGATTAAAGAGATAAAATCAAAAGTCTTATTTACGCTGGCCATGCTTGTGATCATCCGCTTCGGCACAGAGCTTCCGGTTCCGGGGATCAACCGTGAATTCTTCCAGAACTGGTTCTCCGCGCAGACCGGCGGGCTCATCGATGCCTTCACGGGCGGATCGTTCCTCAATATGTCCATCCTGGCATTGAACATCACACCCTACATCACATCGTCCATCATCATGCAGCTTCTGACCATCGCGATCCCGAAGCTGGAGGAGATGCAGAAGGAGGGCGAAGAGGGCAGGAAGATCATCGCTTCCATCACCCGCTATGTGACGGTAGGCCTCGCACTGCTGGAATCCCTTGCCATGGCAGTGGGCTTCGGCAGACAGGGACTTTTGGAAAACTATAACGCCGCAAGCGTGCTTGTGGTCGTTGCGACACTGACCGCCGGCTCCGCATTCCTGATGCGGATCGGCGAACAGATTACGGAAAAGGGCGTTGGCAACGGCATCTCGATCGTCCTTGCCATCAACATCATTTCCAGAATGCCGCAGGATATCGCAAACCTCTTCTCGCAGTTTGTAGCGGGCAAGCCGATTGCGTTCCAGGCACTGGCGACCGTGATCATCCTGGCTATCATCGTGGCCATGATCATCCTCGTCATCTTCTTAAATGACGCGGAAAGACGCATCCCCGTGCAGTACGCAAAGAAACTGCAGGGCCGGAAAATGCTCGGCGGCGCAGCTTCCAGCATTCCGCTGAAAGTGAACACCGCGGGCGTCATGCCGATCATCTTTGCGTCCTCGCTGATGGAATTCCCGGTCGTGCTTTCCCAGCTGTTCCGTTACAACTCGACAGGGACCTGGGCGGAAGTGCTTCGCTATTTAAGTTCTTCCAACTGGTGCGATCCGACCAACATCAAGTATACGATCGGTATGCTCGTGTATATCGCGCTGCTGATCTTCTTTGCTTACTTCTATACGTCCGTGACCTTCAACCCGTTGCAGATCGCTGACAATATGAAGAAGCAGGGCGGCTTTATTCCCGGTATCCGTCCGGGGAGACCTACGAGTGATTACCTCTCGAAGATCTTAAAGTACATCATCTTCATCGGCGCCTGCATGCTGACGGTGGTCGGTATTCTGCCGTTCATCTTCAGAGGCCTTTTCCACGCTTCCGTATCCTTCGGCGGCACGAGCCTCATCATCGTCGTCAGCGTGGTCCTGGAGACCATCAAGCAGATCGAGTCCATGATGCTTGTAAGAAATTACAAAGGATTTTTGAACGACTAAAGCACTGACCCGCAAAAAAAGGGGGTACAACATGAAGATCGTTATGTTGGGGGCGCCGGGCGCCGGAAAAGGCACTCAGGCAAAAAGGATCGCGGAGAAGTACCATCTGCCGCACATTTCGACCGGTGACATCTTCCGGGCGAACCTGAGAGAGGGGACGGAACTCGGCCTGAAGGCGAAGGAATACATGGATGCCGGAGCGCTCGTTCCGGATTCGCTGACGGTCGAACTCCTGCTTGATCGCGTGGCAAAGGATGACTGCAGGGACGGCTATGTCCTGGACGGTTTCCCGCGCACCATCGCGCAGGCGGATGTCCTGACGGACGCGCTTGCAAAGTCGGGAGACAAGGTCGACCTTGCCATCAACATCGACGTACCGGATGAACATATCCAAAGACGCATGAGCGGCAGAAGAAGCTGCCCGCAGTGCGGACAGGGATATCATACGGAGTTCAATCCGCCGAAAGAGGAAGGCGTCTGCGACAAATGCGGAGCGGCACTGATTCAGCGGGACGACGACAAGCCGGAAACGGTGGCAAAACGTTTACAGGTGTACCACGAGCAGACACAGCCCCTGATCGAGTATTACGAGAAGGCGGGCGTGCTTAAGACCATCGACGGCACCAAGCCGATGGATGAAGTATTTGCGGATATTACCGCATTGTTTTAAGAAGACACAGGAGGAAATTGCGTGTCAAAAGCGGATGTCATTGAACTGGAAGGAACGGTAACGGAGAAACTTCCCAACACCCTGTTTCGGGTGAAGCTGGAGAACGGCGCGATCGTGCTGGCACATATCAGCGGGAAACTCAGACAGAACTTTATCAGGATCCTTCCCGGTGACAAGGTGACCCTCGAGATGTCGACCTATGACCTGACCAAGGGCAGGATCATCTGGCGCGACAAATAAGAGAAGGGCCTCGGAAATGTTTTTCTTGTATATCATGGGCTGACTGTGATATACTATATAAGTTTCCGACACGAATGGGCAGAAAGAAACGCGCATTCGTGTTGAAATATTGTTTATAAACGAATCAAAAGAAGGAGGAAATCGCGATGAAAGTAAGAGCATCTGTTAAGCCGATGTGCGAAAAGTGCAAAGTCATCAAGCGCAAAGGCACCATCAGAGTCATCTGCGAGAATCCCAAACATAAGCAAAGACAGGGCTGAGGAGAAGAGCGACTACTCTTTGATACCTTGCTTTGCTTTCAGTTGGGAAACTAAGGCAGAAGGAACAGCCGGAGCACCGGCCGGAAGTCATACAGAAGTGTGATTTCTCAATCAATCAGTATTCATGGTTTAGGAGGAAAGAAAAACTATGGCTCGTATTGCAGGAGTTGATTTACCGAGAGAAAAACGTGTGGAAATCGGTCTGACCAGCATCTACGGCATCGGTCGCACCTCTGCGACAAAGATCGTCGAGAAGGCAGGCGTCAATCCCGATACCCGCTGCAGAGACTTGACCGACGACGAAGTCAAGAAGCTGAGTGAAGTCATCGCTGACGAATACATGGTCGAAGGTGACCTGCGCAGAGAAGTGGCGATGAACATCAAGCGCCTGTCTGAGATCGGATGCTACAGAGGGATCCGTCACAGAAGAGGTCTTCCGGTCCGCGGACAGCACACCAAGAACAATGCCCGCACCAGAAAGGGCCCGAAGAAGACCATCGCAAACAAGAAGAAGTAATAACATTTTATTTTTCATAGCAGAAAGGAAGTAGGTTAGTTTTTATGGCAAA
Organism: Lachnospiraceae bacterium; assembly: GCA_017627275.1. Taxonomy (GTDB): domain Bacteria; phylum Bacillota; class Clostridia; order Lachnospirales; family Lachnospiraceae; genus CAG-791. The sequence continues at coordinate 7,734 of JAGAHC010000039.1, read as the reverse complement.
GCAGTCATCGGCATCGAAAAAAGGTGCATCGAAGAAACGTGTCAAGAAAAACGTTGAACGCGGACAGGCACACATTCAGTCCAGCTTTAACAACACGATCGTGACCCTGACGGATACGGCGGGGAACGCATTGAGCTGGGCAAGTGCAGGCGGTCTGGGCTTTAAAGGTTCAAGGAAATCGACTCCCTACGCAGCGCAGATGGCAGCGGAAACTGCAACCAAGGCAGCCCTGATCCATGGCCTGAAGTCGGTCGACGTTTTTGTCAAAGGTCCCGGTTCGGGAAGAGAAGCGGCCATCCGCGCACTGAACGCGAACGGTCTCGAGGTCACCAGCATCACGGACGTGACGCCGGTTCCCCACAACGGATGCAGACCGCCGAAGAGAAGAAGAGTCTAAAACACGAAAAGTCATTCTAAAGCGTCAAAGGACGCCGCTTAAGAATGACTATATTTCGTGTAGAAGCTTCCAAAGCAAGCGTCCCGCTTGCTTGCAAGCTTCCGGGTAGTGAACCCCCATACAGCTGTTTTTACAAGAATTAAAAGTAAACACATTGGATGAAGGTGGCTTTCCAAAGGCCACTGTAAACAACAGGCGTAACGCCAGAAAACGAAAGGAGCCAACATGGCAGTTGATAAGACACCGGTACTCAAGAGATGCAGATCGCTCGGCATCGAGCCTTCCGTCCTTGGGTATGACAAGAAGAGCAACAGAAAGTTAAACACCAGAAGCCGCAAGATGAGCGAATACGGCATGCAGCTTCGCGAGAAGCAGAAAGCCAAATTCATCTACGGCGTACTGGAGAAACCCTTCCGTAACTATTATGAGAAGGCCGATAAGATGAAAGGCATGACCGGTGAAAACCTGATGGTCATGCTGGAGAGAAGACTGGACAATGTCTGCTTCCGCATGGGATTTGCCCGTACGAGACGTGAAGCCAGACAGGTGGTCGACCACAAGCACCTTCTCGTCAACGGCAAGTGCGTCAACCTTCCTTCCTATCAGATCAAGAAGGGTGACGTCATCGAAGTTAAAGCGGATTCCAAGAGCACACAGCGTTTTAAAGATATCGCGGAAACCACCAGAGGAAGACTCTATCCCGAATGGATGGAAGTCGACCAGGAGGCGATGAAAGGAACGATTACAGAACTTCCGAAGCGGGATCAGATCGATGTCCCGGTCAACGAAATGCTGATCGTCGAGTTGTATTCCAAATAATTTCTGATCTATAAAAGTGGAGGTATGCGCGTGTTTGATTTTGAAAGACCCGGCATTGAAGTAAAAGAAATCTCTGAAGATAATCACTACGGACAATTCGTCGTAGAACCTCTGGAGAGAGGATACGGGATCACGCTCGGCAACTCGCTGCGCAGGATCATGCTTTCCTCCCTTCCGGGCTCCGCTGTCAGCCAGATCAAGATCGACGGTGTGCAGCATGAGTTTTCCACCATCCCCGGCGTGAAAGAGGATGTTACGGAAATCGTCATGAACATCAAGAGCCTTGCCATCAAGAACAGCAGCGAAGGCAATGAAGCCAAGATCGCCCGCATCGAGTTTGAGGGCGAGGGCGTTGTCCGCGCGTCCGACATCCAGGTCGATCAGGATATCGAGATCATGAATCCCGACCAGGTCATCGCGACGATCAGCGGCAAGAAGAGCAGACTCTACATGGAGCTGACCATCACCAAGGGCAGAGGCTATGTTGTAGCGGAGAGAAACAAACACTCCGATACGAAGATCGGTGTCATTCCGATCGACTCTATCTATACGCCGGTGGAACGCGTGAACGTTACCGTTGAGAACACCCGTGTCGGCCAGCAGACAGACTTTGACAAGCTGACGCTGGATGTCACGACCAACGGCACCATCGCGCCGGACGAGGCTGTGAGCCTTGCGGCGAAGGTTTTGAGCGAGCACTTAAGCGTCTTCATCGACCTTTCCGAGAACGCCAAGAGCGCGGAGATCATGGTCGAGAAGGAAGACAACAAGATGGAGGAAGCGTTCCGGATGTCCATCGACGAACTGGAGCTTTCCGTCCGTTCCTACAACTGCTTAAAGCGCGCGGGCATCAACACGGTGGAAGAGCTTTGCAACAAGACACCGGACGAAATGATGAAGGTCCGCAACCTCGGACGCAAGAGCCTCGAGGAAGTGCTTGCCAAATTAAAGGACCTGGGGCTGAAGCTCAGGACCGCAGAAGACTAAACAACAACAACCGCCCACTCCGGTAAACCGCAAAGCGTACGGGGCGGGTCGGGCGATAGACGGTCGCAGGTAATTCCAAAGGGTTTTGCGCCGTCTGCCTGCAAAAAGGAGGAAAAACCAATGGCAGAATACAGAAAACTCGGTAAGAAGACCAAACTTCGTAAAGCGCTTCTGCGCAACCAGGTCACATCCCTCATCCACAACGGCAAGATCGTGACCACGGAAGCCAGAGCGAAAGAGATCCGCAAGATCGTGGAACCGATGATCACCCTCGCGGTCAAGGAGAAGGATAACTTCGAAAACGTGACGGTCAAGACCAAGGTCGCCAGAAAAGACAAGGACGGCAAGAGAGTCAAACAGATCATCGACAAGGATACGAAAGAAGTGCTCTCCGAATCCCACCGCGATGCGGACGGCAAGATCAAGAGAATGGAAAACGGCATCACCGTGACCGTTTACGATGAAGTCGAAAAGCAGATCAAGAAGGAAGCTCCTTCCCGCATCCATGCAAGACGCCAGATGATGAAGTTCCTGTATCCGGTCGTCGAAGTGCCGACAGAGGCTGCAGGCCGTAAGAAGGGCACGAAGGAAGTCGACCTGATCGCAAAGATGTTCGACGAGTACGGCCCGAAGTATGCCGGCAGAAACGGTGGTTACACCCGTATCGTCAAGATCGGACAAAGACGCGGCGACGGCGCCCTGAAGGTTTTGCTGGAACTTGTCTGATTCCGTCTCTATGATTTGAAACAGGATAAAAAGGGCTGTCGAACAAATCCGACAGCCCTTTTGTGGGTATAAATGGACAATACGATCATCCGGACGAACAATCTCATATATGACTATGCCCTGCAGGATGAGGACGGGAACGTCAAAGGCAGCATCCGTGCCGTCAATGCTGTCGATCTGAATGTCGAAAAGGGATCCTTTATCGCGATCCTCGGACACAACGGGTCCGGCAAGTCGACGCTGGCAAAGCACTTAAACGCCCTTCTTTATCCGACAGAGGGAGAGGTGTGGGTGGACGGCATGCTCACGACCGATGAGAAACACCTCCTCGACATCCGCAAGGAAGCCGGCATGATCTTTCAGAATCCGGACAACCAGATCATCGGCCAGGTGGTTGAAGAGGACGTGGGATTCGGGCCTGAGAACATGGGCGTCCCCACGGAACAGATCTGGGAGCGTGTGAACGAAGCCCTGAAGATCGTCGGCATGGACGCCTATCGGAAGAAATCGCCCAACCGCCTCTCCGGCGGGCAGAAGCAGCGCGTCTCGATCGCCGGCGTCATCGCCATGCACCCCAAGTGCATCATCATGGACGAACCGACCGCCATGCTCGACCCCAGGGGAAGAGCGGAGGTCATCCGTGCCGCCAGAGCCTTGAACGATGTCGAGAAGATCACCATCCTTTTGATTACCCATTACATGGAGGAGGCAATCTTTGCGGACAGGATCTTTGTCATGGACGAGGGACGGATCGCCCTTTCGGGGACGCCGGCCGAAGTCTTCTCCGATGTGGAGAGGCTCCAGGCCATGCACCTCGACGTACCGCAGGCCGTAGCGCTGGCGCATCATCTGCGGAAGAAAGGCATTCCGCTGCCGGAGGGCATTTTATCCGGAGAAGAACTGACGAGGGAACTGACCGCTCTGTACAAAGCGGGGAAAACGGTTTCCGGAGAGGAGACGGCATGAGCATCCGGCTGGAAGACGTCTCTTACATATACGAACAGAATACCGCCATGGCAGTCCCGGCGCTGCAGCATATCACGACCGAGATTAAAGAGAACACCTTTATCGGTCTGATCGGGCACACGGGATCCGGCAAATCGACCTTTGTACAGCTCTTAAACGGCCTTCTTGCGCCGACAGACGGAAAGGTCTTTTATAACGATAAGGACATCCAGGCGCCCGATTTTTCCAGAAAGGATCTGCGCGCCGATGTGGGCCTCGTCTTTCAGTATCCGGAGCATCAGCTGTTTGAGATCGATGTCCTGACAGACGTTATGTTCGGCCCGAAGAATCTGGGACTCACGGAGGAAGAAGCAAGGAAACGCGCGGAAGAAGCGCTCCGCCTGGTCGGCTTCGAGGCGTCCCAGTATGATTACTCCCCCTTTGATTTATCCGGCGGCCAGAAGCGCCGCGTTGCCATCGCGGGCGTCCTGGCCATGCGGCCGAAGTACCTGATCCTCGACGAACCGACGGCAGGCCTGGACCCTGCGGGGAGAGACGAGATCCTCGAGATGATCGCCGCGATGCAGAAGGAACTGCAGATGACCGTCGTGCTCGTTTCCCACAGCATGGAAGATGTGGCACGCTTCGTGGACCGCATCATCGTGATGGATCACGGCAGCATTGCTCTGGACGGGAAGCCGCAGGAAGTCTTTTCCCATGTGGAGGAACTGGAGAAGATGGGCCTTGCCGCGCCGCAGATCTCCTATATCATGAAAGACCTGCACAGACAGGGCGTGCCCGTAAACACGGATGCGCTCACGATCGAGGAAGCGGCAGAAGAGATATTGAGGGTGTTCAGAGACCGTGCTTAAAGACATTACCATCGGACAATACTATCAGACAGATTCCGTCATCCACAGACTCGATCCGCGTGTGAAGCTCCTCGGGACGCTTCTCTATATCATTGCGCTCTTTACCGTGAATAACTTCGCAGGCTATCTTTTTGTCGCCGTCTTTCTGGCGATCATCATCCGCCTGTCGAACGTTCCCTTCCGGTATATGATCCGCGGCATGAAGACCATCCTCTTTTTGCTGCTGCTGACCGTCGTCTTCAATCTGTTTCTGACGCCGGGAGAAGTGGTGTTCTCCGTCTGGAAACTCACCATTACGAAAGAGGGGATCCTGTTTGCCGTCAAAATGGCTTTCCGCCTGACCTTCCTTCTGATCGGCTGCTCTGTCATGACGCTCACCACTACGCCGAACCAGCTGACGGACGGACTGGAGAAGTCGCTTTCGCCGCTCAAAAAGATCCATGTCCCCGTGCATGAGATCTCCATGATGATGTCGATCGCCCTGCGTTTTATTCCCATCCTGATGGAAGAGACCGACAAGATCATGAAGGCGCAGATCGCCCGGGGCGCCGATTTTGAAAGCAAGAACATCATGAAGAAGATCAAAAGCCTGATTCCGCTGCTTGTGCCGCTCTTTATTTCGGCCTTCCGCCGCGCGAACGACCTCGCGATGGCCATGGAAGCCCGCTGCTACCACGGCGGAGAGGGCAGGACCAAGATGAAACCGCTGCGGTATCAGAAGAGAGACGGCATCGCGTATGTCGTGCTCTTTGCTTTTCTCATCTGCTGTATCGGCTTCCGCATCGCCGGAAGATTTCTGCACGGAGGGCTTTTCATTTGAAGCGCGTCCTTCTTCACATCGCCTATGACGGAACGGACTTTGCGGGCTTTCAGATCCAGCCGGGCGGCATCCGCACCGTGGAGGGCGTCCTGAACGATACGATCTCCGACCTCACCGGAGAGACGATCGAGGTCATCGGCGCAAGCCGCACCGACGCGGGTGTCCACGCCAGAGAGAACATTGCCGTCTTTGATACGGAAAGCAGGATCCCGGCGGAGAAGTTTTCCTATGCTTTGAACGAGCGCCTGCCGGAGGATGTGAGGATCACAGGTTCCATGGAAGTCGCAGAGGATTTTCACCCCCGGAAAGAAGCCTGTCTCAAGACCTACGAATACCGGATCCTCTGTGCGCCCTTTCCCGATCCTTTACGCCGCAGAGACAGCCACTACACCTACCATCTTCTCGATGCGCAGAAAATGCACGAGGCGGCGCAGTACCTGGTCGGAGAGCACGATTTCACGAGCTTTGCAAGCGTCTATATGCAGGCGGCCTCGCCTGTACGGACCATCACGCAGATTTCCGTCACGGAGACCGCGCAAGACTCCATGGCGGAAGCCCGGGAGATCGTCATCCGCGTAGAGGGCACCGGTTTCCTCTACAATATGGTCCGCATCATCGCGGGAACCCTGATGGAAGTCGGACGCGGGAAGATCGCTCCTTCTGATCTGCCGGACATCCTGGCGGGAAGGGAGAGGAGACTGGCAGGGCCGACAGCCCCCGCAAAAGGCCTGACCCTCGTAAAATACAGGTATTTTTCCTTGACAGACAAGGAAGGAGAACCCTATAATAGACGGGTGCGACGGTAGACGCCGCGCGGTTTTTTTGACGCAAAAAACTCATCACAACCTCCCCGGTTTGAGATGGGAACGAAAGTTGCCGCACCGCTTCTCCGACTGCGAATCGCACAGACAGTCAACACGAAACATGGAGGAATATCAAGATGAAGACCTATATGGCAAGCGCCTCTGCGATCGAACGCAAGTGGTACGTAGTGGACGCAACCGATATGACACTGGGTCGCCTTGCTTCCGAATGCGCAAAGATCCTGCGCGGCAAGCACAAACCCACATATACTCCCTTCCTGGATACCGGTGACTATGTCATCATCGTCAATGCAGAGAAGATCCAGGTAAGCGGCAAGAAGATGGAGCAGAAGATCTACTTCTCGCACTCCGACTATGTCGGCGGCGCAAAGTACGCCACGCTCCGCGAGATGATGGAGAAGAAACCGGTAAAGGTAGTCGAGAAGGCTGTCCGCGGCATGCTTCCGAAGGGCAAACTCGGAGACCAGATGTACAAGAAGCTCTATGTCTACGAAGGACCGGAACACAAACAGACCGCGCAGAAGCCGGAAGAATTAAAGTTCTAAAAGGAGACAAGTCATGGCAAAAGCAACTACCTACTATGGCACAGGCAGAAGGAAATCTTCCGTCGCCAGAGTTTTTATGAAACCCGGGAAGGGCAACATCGTCATCAACAAGAGAGACATTGACGAATACTTCGGACTCGAGACCTTAAAGGTCATCGTCCGTCAGCCGCTGGAAGCTACGAACACCATGGGTCAGTTCGACTTCAACATCACCGTCAAGGGCGGCGGCACCACCGGCCAGGCCGGCGCGATCCGTCACGGCATCTCCAGAGCCCTCTGCGAGGCAGACGCAGAATACCGCCCCGTCCTCAAGAAGGAAGGCTTCCTGACCCGTGACCCCCGCATGAAAGAGCGTAAGAAATACGGTCTCAAAAAGGCAAGAAGAGCACCGCAGTTTTCGAAGAGATAAAAAACGAACACTGCAAAATCAACAAAAACCCCGATTTTTCGGGGTTTTTTCTTTTCTCCGTTTGGCTCTATTTGTCCCTATTAGTAACAAGGGACATACTTAATAGTAACAAAGTGCTGAAGTGTGCTGAAGGGTGTCTTATATAAGACATTTGAAAAGCCTTGAAACCCTTGAAAACACAGGGGTTGTGTTATACGGATAACACCAAAAAAGGAAGGGTTTTTCACCCTTCCTTTGATTGTTTCCACATATACCTTAATTCTGACACAGATTTGAAGTTCCATTCTGTTCCATCCTTGAAAATGATTTGGTGGTCAGACACACTTTGGATGTCCCTGAATCGGTTCTTTGGTGCTTGCCACCTGATTAGTTGTTCATAGGTCTTGGAAT
>JAGAHC010000038.1 GCA_017627275.1 Lachnospiraceae bacterium | reverse complement strand
GAAGACGGGGAGCGGCTCCTGCGGGCGATCACCAGGGAGCAGAAGCAGGCGCAGCCGGCCTATGAGGAAATGTGCAGACGGTTTCTGGCCGATGCGGAGGATTTTTCCGAAGAGAAGTTAAAGGCTGCCGACGTGGGGGAAGCTTACCGGTTCGCCAACAGACAGGATGCCATGGAAGAGTGCGTTGCAAAGATCCGGGACTGCATCCTGAGAGAACGGACCGCCGAATAATCAAAGATGTTTCGCGAGATTCAGGGACAGAACAGAATCATCGGATATTTCGAAAAGGTGCTTGCGACGGGCAGGGTTTCCCATGCCTATCTGCTTTGCGGGGAGGACGATGCAAAGGAAGCGCTGGCAAGGAGTTTTGCGCAGGCGCTGTTGTGTACGTCGCCCGTCACGGCAGACGGCAGGATAGATGCCTGCGGGACCTGCGCGGCCTGCCTGAAAATGCAGGCGGAAGACCACCCGGATTTAAAGATCATCCGCCATGAGAAGGCCCAGACCATCAGCGTGGAGGAGATCCGGCCGCTTCGCACGGAAGCGCAGGTGAAGCCGTACGAGGGACGGTACAAGATCTTTATGATTCCCGAAGCGGACAAGATGACGCCGCAGGCACAAAACGCTCTCTTAAAGACGCTGGAGGAACCGCCGGGACAGACCGTCCTCCTTCTTCTGGCTTCGACACCGGAGCGGTTTCTGCCGACGGTCTTAAGCAGGACGGTCCTTCTGCGGACGGATCCGCCGCTCATGCGCAAAGAGGATGCGGTCCTTACGGACGAAACGAAAAAGCTGCTGCTTCGGCTGCCGGACGCCACGAGCTACGACATGACCACCTTTGTGAAGGAGCAGATCCCGGATGCCGACGCGGCGGAAGGCTTCCTGCGCATCGTCTACCGATGGATCCGCGACATTGCCGTTTACAAGCGGACGGAGACGGACGATAACTTGATTTCACCGGAAGAAATACAGTATATTAGGAAAAGCGCGGCCGCCCTTTCTTATGAAAAGATCGCCCGCATCGAAGCAGCCATCGATACGGCAGCAAGGAGGCTGCGCGCCAGAGGCAATACGGAATTGATATTGGAACTTTTGTTACTCAGGATTCGGAGTTGTTTTTATGAGTGATTTTGAAGCATTACGGGAGGCAGTCGGCCTCTCTCAGACAGAGGGCGAGAACAAGGCGCCCCATACAGAAGATGCCAAGACCGTCGTCGGCATTCGGTTCCGCACGGCCGGCAAGATCTATTATTTTAATCCCGAAGATAAGCCGGTCAAAAAGGGCGATCACGTCATCGTGGAAACGGCGCGCGGCGTGGAGTTCGGCACGGCGGTCAGCGATCCGATGGACATCGCGGCGGGAAGTTTCCCGAAGCAGTTAAAGAACATCATCCGGATCGCCACCCCGGAAGACGAAGAAAAGAACGCGCAGAACAGAGAGAAGGAAAAGGAAGCCTTCAAGATCTGCCTGGAAAAGATCGAACGGCACAACCCGGAAATGAAACTGATCGATGCCGAGTATACCTTCGACAACAGCAAGATCCTGTTTTATTTCACGGCAGACGGAAGAGTGGACTTCCGGGATCTGGTCAAGGACCTGGCCATGGTCTTTCGCACAAGGATCGAACTCCGACAGATCGGGGTCCGCGACGAGGCCAAGATCCTCGGCGGATACGGGATCTGCGGCAGGGTCCTTTGCTGCCACTCCTATCTGTCGGATTTCGCGCCGGTGTCCATCAAGATGGCAAAGGAACAGAACCTCTCGCTCAACCCGACCAAGATCTCCGGCGTCTGCGGCCGCCTGATGTGCTGCTTAAAGAACGAGGAAGAGATCTATGAGGAGCTGAACAAAAAGCTCCCCCGTCCGGGCGACGAAGTCGAAGGAAACGACGGCCTGCGGGGCGAAGTGGAGAGCGTCAACATCCTGCGTCAGACCGTCCGCATCCTCGTGGAGGTCGATGACGAAAAAGAACTGCATGAGTACGGAGACGGCGAGTGGACGTTGATCAGGAAGCGCAAAAAAGGAAAACAGGGCGGCGGCAAGAAGGAAAAGGCGGAGGCTTCGCCGAACGAGAACGACATCAAGGCGCTGGAAAAGATGGAGGACGATGACAGAAAGAATCGATGATCTGCAGCGCGACGGCCTGCGTGTGGTGCAGGATACGGAGGGCTTTCTGTTTGGAATCGATGCCGTACTGTTGTCGGCCTATGCAAGAGCGGAGGAGGGAGAGGCTCTTTTGGACCTCTGCACCGGGACCGGTGTCATTCCGATCCTTTTATCCGCAAAGACGAAAGCTGAAAAGATCACAGGACTGGAGATATGGCCGGAGAGCGTCGAGCTGGCAAGGAAAAGCGTCCGCTTAAACGGCCTCACGTCCAGGATCGAGATCATAGAAGGAGATGTTAAAGAAGCAGACCGCATCTTTGCGCCTGCTTCTTTTGATGTCATCACCTGCAATCCGCCGTACCTGAAGAAAGAGGGCGGAAAGACAAGCGCAAAAGACGCCAGGGCGGTGGCAAGGCATGAGATCCTCTGCACGTTTGACGATGTGGCAAGAGCAGCGGGCACGCTGTTAAAGCCGGGCGGGAGTTTCTACCTTGTGCACAGGCCGTTTCGGCTGCCGGAGCTCTTTGCCTCTCTTTGCAAATACAGGCTGGAACCCAAGGCCATGCGGCTGGTGCATCCTTACGCCGACCATGCGCCGACGATGGTGCTGCTGCGCTGCGTTCGGGACGGACGGGCAGAACTCCAGATCGGAGCGCCGCTCATCGTGTATGAGAGGGAAGGCGTTTATACGAAAGAAGTATTGGAGATGTACGAATGAGCGGAATACTCTATCTATGTGCCACACCGATCGGCAATCTGAAGGACATCACGGAGCGGGTCCTTGAGACGCTGCGGGAGGTTGACCTCATCGCGGCGGAGGACACCCGCAATACGCTGCGCCTTCTGACCCACTTCGACATCAAAAAGAAGATGGTCAGTTACCATGAACATAACAAATACGAGAAGGCGGAAGACCTGATCGCGGAACTCCTTTCCGGCAGCTCCATTGCCCTGGTGACGGACGCGGGGACCCCTGCCATCTCCGACCCGGGCGAGGTTCTCGTCAAACGGTGTATGGAGGAGGGCATCCCGGTGACATCCCTCCCCGGTGCCTGCGCGCTGATCACGGCGCTGACCCTTTCGGGGAAGAGCGCCCGGCGCTTCTGTTTTGAAGGCTTTCTGCCGACGAATAAGAAAGAGCGCAGGGAAGTCCTCTCGGCACTTGCAAAGGAAGAGCGCACGATCGTCCTTTACGAGGCGCCCCACCACCTGCTTTCCACCTTAAAGGAACTGCGGGAGACACTGGGGGACAGGCCGCTCACGATCTGCCGGGAACTGACCAAGATCCACGAAGAAGCGGTCCCGACGACGCTGGACGAAGCCTGTTCCTTCTATGAAAAGGAGACGCCCAGGGGAGAGTATGTGCTCGTCCTTGCGGGCGCGGACCCCGCGGCGAAGGAAGAGGAGAGGAAGGAAGCGTACCGGGACCTTGCCGTTAAGGACCATGTCGCCATGTACGAAGAAGAAGGACTGGACCGGAAGGAAGCCATGCGCAGGGTCGCCAAAGACCGCGGAATCAGCCGCCGGGAAGTGTACGAAAGTTTGCTATAAGAAGACCTTTGTGTTTTAATTAACATTGAGCGTTTTTATGATAGAATGCGGATTTATGGAGGAAAAAACTATGGAAACATACGGAATCGAGAGCTTAGGCATTATTAACCCCTGTGCGGTCTACCGCAATCTGTCTCCGGCAGTCCTGACGGAACACGCGTTACGCAGAGGAGAAGGCGAACTGATGGACACCGGCGCGCTCGTTGTGAAAACCGGCAAGTATACCGGCCGCAGTGCGCAGGATAAATTTATTGTGGATACGGCAGGCGTTCACGACAAGATCGCCTGGGGATCCGTCAACAAGCCGGTCGAGAGAGAGACCTTCAACGCGATCAAGGCGAAACTCATCGCTTACCTGCAGAACCGCGAGATCTTCCTGTTTGACGGCATGGCGGGCGCCGATCCTGCCTGCACCAAGAAGTTCCGGATCGTCTGCGAACTGGCCAGCCAGGCCCTGTTCATCAACGATCTGCTCATCCGTCCGACGGCGGAAGAACTGCAGAGCTTCGGCGAAGCCGATTTCACCATTATCGCAGCACCGGGCTTCAAGTGCATCCCCGAGCTGGACGGCACCAGAAGCGAAGCGGCCATTATGATCGATTATGAGGCGAAGATGGTCCTGATCTGCGGCACGCAGTACGCGGGCGAGATCAAGAAGTCCGTCTTCTCCGTCATGAACTTCCTGATGCCGGAAATGGGCGTGCTCCCGATGCACTGCTCCGCCAACATGGATCCGGTCACCAAGGAAACGGCAGTCTTCTTCGGCCTGTCCGGCACCGGCAAGACCACGCTGTCCGCAGACCCGAACCGCATGCTCATCGGCGATGACGAGCACGGCTGGTCCGACACCGGCATCTTTAACTTCGAAGGCGGATGCTACGCAAAATGCATCAACCTTTCCGCGGAAGGGGAGCCGGAGATCTACAATGCCATTCGTTTCGGCGCGCTGGTGGAGAACGTCGTCATCGACCCGGAGACCAGAAAGCCCGACTATGATGACGGATCGCTTGCGGAGAATACCCGTGTGGGCTATCCCATCGACTTTATCCCGAACGCAGCCATTCCGGGCGTGGGCGGGATCCCGAAGGTGGTCATTTTCCTGACAGCCGATTCCTTCGGCGTTCTGCCGCCGATCAGCCGCCTTTCCAAAGAAGCGGCCATGTACCAGTTCGTGACCGGCTTCACCTCGAAGGTCGCCGGAACGGAGATCGGCATCACGGAACCGGTTCCGACCTTCTCGACACTCTTCGGCGAGCCCTTTATGCCGATGGACGCCAGCGTCTATGCCAACATGCTGGGCGAGCGCATCGAGAAATACAACACCAAGGTTTACCTTGTCAACACCGGCTGGACCGGCGGCGCCTACGGCACCGGTTCCCGCATGAAACTCAAATATACAAGAGCCATGATCACGGCGGCCTTGAACGGCGAGCTGGAAAAAGCGGAATTCGTCCATGACGACCTCTTCAACCTCGACGTTCCTCAGAGCTGCCCGGACGTCCCGTCCGAGATCATGAACCCCCGCGACACCTGGGCCGACAAAGAAGCCTATGACGCACAGGCCAAACGCCTCGCGGGCATGTTCCATGAAAACTTTACGAAGAAATACCCGGACATGCCGGAAAACATTGCAAAGGCCGGCCCGCAGGCGTAAGCGCTAAAAGCAAGCGGGTAAGAAATAATAAAGCGGAATGCCTGCTCGCAGAGCATTCCGCGTTATTATGTCTTAGGTGGGCGCGTTGCGCCCACAGCAGCGAAGCTGCGGAGCTTGCTTTTAGCACTGTAAGGACACCGAGCGACCTCTGGTCGCGAGGTGCCAACACAACGCCTATCGGCATTGCACGATGATGCTGCCGCATCATCCGGGCTTTTCCGGCTAATAATTACTATGGCAACCTACGTAATCAGCGACATCCACGGAGCGCTCGACGAATTCCGGACGCTCCTCAAAAAAATAAGCTTTCAGTACGACGGAACGGACGAGCTCTACCTTCTCGGCGACTACTGTGACTGGGGACTCAAATCCCTGGAGACACTTCTCTATGTGAAGGAACTGGACGAGACCTATCCCTTCGTCCATACCCTGATGGGAAACCACGAGCTGATGTTTCTGACGACCATCCTGTCCGGATACAAGGACGGCGATGAGGATGTCAACGCAAAGAACTGGCTCTACGCCAACAAGGGTCTTGCGACCTGGAAAGCCTATCTGCAGCTGCCGGAAGAGGACAAGGGAGCGCTGGCCATCTGGATGCACGGCCTGCCCTTAAGCGCCACCGTCAAGGTGGAGGGACGCACGTATCTGCTCTCGCATGCCTATCCGTATTTTTACGATCAGATAGAGAATGAGGAAGAGGGACTGCAGAAGCGGGTCGACGCGCTCTGGCGCAGACTCATGCTGCACGAGGATCCCTTTGCCGACTATCACGGCGAAGAAAACTATACGACCTTTATCTGCGGACATACCATCACCGACTATTATTACGGCCTGGTCCGCTTTGAGAGGGACTGGCCGTACTGGAAGCCGACGGATTACATGCGCAATCATATCTTCCGCGGGGAACGCTTCATCGATATCGACTGCGGCGCCAAGTGCATGGACTACGACTATGACAGCAGAGAGCTGATCCAGATGGCGGCCCTGCGCGCGCAGCTGGCGGCGCTCAGACTGGAAGACGAAAAAGAGTACTACGTGCACAGACCGCCGATCCATATCCCGGAAGCCAACCTCCCGAACCTGCCGAACATTCAGGACCTGGCGGTCGGACAGAGCTTCCTCGAGATCTCGAAGTGGCTGGGCGTTCCCGGAAGACTCAGCGGCGAGGAACTCCAGAAGATCCTGAACCGGGCGGGCATTTCCTTGTTCCGCGGCGAAAAAAAAGATACAATAAACAATTACGATAAGGAGACGGACGAAGAATCATGATTCCCACCATAGCCCCTTCCATTCTGTCGGCAGACTTCGGAAGGTTAAAAGAAGAGATAAGGGCGACGGAAAGAGCAGGCGTAACATACCTGCACGTAGACGTGATGGACGGCGTATTTGTTCCTTCCATCTCGTTCGGCATGCCGGTCATCAAGAGCATCCGGAAAGATACGGACCTCTTTTTCGACGTACACCTCATGATCATCGATCCGATCCGCTACGTCGACGACTTTGTAAAGAGCGGCGCGGACGGGATCACGTTCCATCTGGAGGCCGCGGAAGACCCGCTGGCCGTGATCAACGCGATCCGGGGAGCCGGGAAAAAGGTCGGCCTTTCCATCAAGCCGGGAACGCCCTTTGAAGCGGCGATCCCCTACATGGACAGGATCGACATGCTTCTCATCATGACGGTGGAACCGGGATTCGGCGGGCAGAAATACATCGATGCCATGACGGACAAGATCGCGGAGGCAAGAAGATACATCGACGAGCAGGACCTCAGCGTGATCATCGAGGTGGACGGCGGCATCCATGAGAATACAGTCCCCATTGCCCGCGGCGCCGGCGCAGAGATCCTGGTGGCGGGATCCGCCATCTTCGGAGACGATACAGAAGGAAAAACAAGAAGATTATTGGAGTTGGTAAAAGAGTAATGCAGTTTTCTCATCAGAAGATCGACCGCAACGCCCTGTGCTGGTGCGGGAGCGGCAAAAAATACAAGAACTGCCATCAGCAGTTTGACGAAAAGATCATGGACTACGCGCTGCAGGGACACATCGTTCCGGACAGGAGCCTGATCAAGAACGAACGGGAGATCCAGGGGATCAGGGACAGCGCCCGCATCAACATGGCCTGCCTCGACGCGGTCGCGGAAAAGATCCATGCCGGCATGACGACACAGGAGATCGACGATATCGTCTATCAGACGACCATCGACATGGGAGGGATCCCCGCCCCCCTGAATTATGAGGGCTTTCCGAAGAGCGTCTGCACCTCGATCAACGAGGAAGTGTGCCACGGCATCCCGGAGGAGACGATCTTCCTAAAAGACGGGGACATCATCAACGTCGACTGCTCGACCATTTACAACGGCTTCTATTCGGACTCTTCCAGAATGTTCCTGATCGGGGACGTGAGCGAAGAAAAAAAGAAACTCGTGCAGGTCACGAAGGAATGCGTGGAGATCGGGATCGAGGAGGTCCGTCCCTGGCGCTTCCTCGGAGACATGGGCGAGGCAGTGCACAACCATGCGCTGAAGAACGGGTACAGCGTCGTGCGCGACATCGGCGGACACGGCTGCGGCATTGAATTCCATGAGGAGCCCTTCGTAAGCTACGTGTCGAAGGCGGGAGAAGAGATGCTCATGGTTCCGGGGATGGTATTCACCATCGAGCCCATGGTCAACATGGGAACGGATGATATCTACGAAGACGCCGACAACGGCTGGACCATTTATACGGCGGACGGAAAGCCGTCCGCGCAGTGGGAAGTACAGATCCTGGTCACGGAAACGGGACATGAAGTCCTTTGCTGGTAACAGAAGATAACGGAAACAGACGGAAAAAGGAAAACGAAATGAAGAACAAAGGCAAGTACTACATCACAACGGCAATTGCGTACACCTCCGGTAAGCCGCACATCGGAAACTGCTATGAGATCATGCTGGGCGACAGCATTGCGCGATACAAAAGGGCGGACGGATTTGACGTCCACTTCCTGACGGGCTCCGATGAGCACGGCCAGAAGATCCAGCAGAAGGCGGAAGCCGCAGGCAAGACTCCCAAGGAATTTGTCGACGAGGTTGCCGGCGAGATCAAGCGCCTCTGGGATATGATGGGGACCAGCTATGACCGATTCATCCGGACAACGGACGAGGATCATGAGAGACAGATCCAGAAGATGTTCAAGAAGTTCTATGAACAGGGAGACATCTATAAGGGCGAATACAACGGCCTGTACTGCACGGCCTGCGAAGGCTACTATACGGAATCCCAGCTGGAGGACGGGAAGTGTCCCATCTGCGGAGGCCCCGTGCATGAAGAACACGAAGAAGCCTACTTCTTTAAGATGAGCAAATATGCCGACCGTCTGATCGAGCACATCAATACCCATCCGGAATTCATTCAGCCGGTCTCCCGCAAAAACGAGATGATGAACAACTTCCTGCTGCCGGGACTGCAGGATCTGTGTGTGTCCCGCAGCTCTTTCTCCTGGGGGATCCCGGTCGACTTCGCGCCGGGCCACGTGGTCTACGTCTGGCTGGACGCGCTCTCGAACTATATCACCGGCGTGCAGTATGACGTCGACGGAAACCACGGAGAACTGTTCCGGTACTGGCCGGCCGATCTTCACCTGATCGGAAAGGACATCGTGCGCTTCCACACCATCTACTGGCCGATCTTTTTGATGGCGCTCGGCGAAGAACTGCCGAAGCAGGTCTTTGGCCATCCGTGGCTGTTGCAGGGCGGCGAGAAGATGAGCAAGAGCAAGGGTAACGTCATCTACGTGGACGACCTGATCGACATCTTCGGGCTGGATGCCGTGCGCTACTATGTCCTGCATGAGATGCCGTACGAGAACGACGGCGTCATCACCTGGGAGCTGGTCGTGGAACGCGTTAACACGGACCTTGCCAATACGCTGGGGAACCTTGTCAACCGCACCATCGCCATGAGCAACAAGTACTTCGGCGGCGTTGTCGAAAACAAGGAGACGGCGGAAACCGACTACGATAAGACCGTGGATGAAGACCTGAAGAAGATCGCGACGTCCACCTACGATACAGTGGAGAAGCGCATGGAAGAACTGCGCGTCGCGGATGCCTTAACGGACATCTTCAATCTGTTCCGGAGACTCAACAAATACATCGACGAAACGGAGCCGTGGGTCCTTGCGAAGGATGAGGCGAAGAAAGACCGCCTGGCCACCGTCCTGTACAACCTGGTGGAAGGGATCTGCATCGGCACGGCGCTGGTCGCGCCCTTCATGCCGACGACGGCGGAGAAGATCTTTGCACAGCTCGGAACGACCGGCAGAGATTTCGACAGCCTGCATACGTTCGGCCTGTATCCGTCGGGAAGCAAGGTGACCGACAAGCCGGAGATCCTGTTTACACGTCTTGACTGGGCGGATGTGGAGAAGAAGGTGGCGGAGATCGAAGAGAAACAGCGCGCCTCCTATGCCGCACTGAACCCGGAAGCTGCAAAGGAAGGCGGCGCGGAAGAGGCAAAGGACGCCGTCCCCGCATCGGTCAAGCCGCTGATCACCATCGACGAGTTCGACAAGATGGAACTACGCATCGGCGAGGTCATTGCCTGCGAGGCCGTCGAGAATTCCAAGAAGCTGCTCTGCTCGCAGATCCGGATCGGGACCGAAGTCAGACAGATCCTCTCCGGGATCCGCAAATACTATACGCCGGAGGAGATGGTCGGCAAAAAGGTCGTGGTCATCACCAACCTGAAGCCTGCGAAACTGGCGGGGTTGGAGTCTAACGGCATGATCCTCTGCGCCGAGGACGCGGACGGGAGACTCTCCGTCCTGACGCCGGAAGCGGAAAAAGACATTGCACAGGGAGCAACCATCAGCTAGGAATGCACTTGTTTCAAACGGAAGGGCCGCTCCTGTCAAGGCTTAACGTTCTGACAGACCTTGTGGCCGTAAATCTGATGACAGTTTTGATGTGCCTGCCGGTGATCACGGCAGGCGCTTCCTTAAGTGCGATGCACTGCGTCGTGCGCTCCATCCGGCATGACGGAGGCGGAAGGCTCGTCCCTCTTTTCTTTTCGGAGCTGCGAACGCGTCTTAAACAGGGGATCCCTGTGTTCCTTCCGATGCTTCTGATCCTGCTTCTCGGATCGTTCGAAGCCGGCGTTTTCCTCCTGCAGGAGAATCAGGCCGGCAGACTCTATGCCTACGTCCTGTTTGCGGCGATCCTCTTTGCCGCCTTTCTGGAAAATACGGCGCTGCTTGTGCTTTCCTACGGACCGGACCGGGTGTCCCGTATCGGATCCAATACCCTTCGACTTGCATTCGGACGATTCCCCCGGATGCTTGGCAGCGCGTTTCTGATGCTGCTTCCCGTTTTAATGCTGGTCTTCCTCCCGGCACTGCTTCCTTTGTATCTGCTTCTGGGCGTGACCGCGCCGGCGATGGCAGCATCTTACGTGTATGAACCGGTGATACAGTCTTTTGCGGATCGAAAGGATCCGAAGCAAACGGAACAGGAGGCATCATGGCCGCACTGACGCTGCAGCATGTTACAAAGACCTACAGCAATCACACCGAGGCGGTGCGGGACGTATCGCTGACGGTGGATGACGGGGAGTTCGTCCTGTTGACGGGAGACACCGGGTACGGGAAGTCCACCCTGCTGAAACTCATTGCGGGCCTTCAGAGCGTTACCTTCGGAAAGATCCTGCTGGACGGGAAAGAGATCCAGGACCTTGCCGCAGACGAGAGAGACATCTCCATCATGACGCAGGAGCTCGACCTGTTTCCGCATCTGACGATATTGCAGAACCTGGAGGAGGCGGCGAGGCACGGTGCGGAAGCGCCGGAAGACCTTTCGGCGCGGATCGAAGCGATCGCGGAGCGCCTTCAAATCACCGAAGATCTCACAAAGAAACCAAAGCAGCTGCCGCCCCACAGGAAGTGGCGGGCGGCCTTCGCAAAGGCCTGGATGGAGAACAGGTCCGTACTGCTTCTCGACGAGCCGCTGGCGGATGCCCCCGCGTCGGAAAAGCAGGATGCCTGCGAGACGATCCGGCGCCTTTGCAGGGAGCGGAAGGTAACGGCACTGTGCGTCACCCATGACCCGGCAGAGATGGAATTCTTCGCCGGCAGGCGGATCCGTCTGGGGGAGGGCAGGTTATAATTTGTTTATAATTTCTTTATCTGTTCTTTATTGACTAGATGTTCTATTAGTTGTATAACAAATACAGTTAAAGGAACAGACACCGGTCACGGGGACGAAAACCCATGGACCGAGCAATAAGAACGGAGGAGAGAATTATGTTAAGACCTGCATTGTACAGAAACGGAATGAGAGATTTTTGGGAGAACCCTTTCGGCGATTTTGAGATGATGTTCCCCGGCTTCTTCGGGGAAGACGATCTGGAGAAGAGCTTCTCGAACTTTTCCACCGACGTCATCGAAAAAGACGGTGAGTACCTGCTCCAGGCGGAACTCCCGGGCTTCAACAAAGAGGACATCAACATCGACCTGAAGAACGACGTGCTGACCATCGCCGCCTCCCACACCGAGGAGACGAAGGACGAGGACGACAAGAAGTACCTTCGCAGAGAGCGTAGGATGAGCTCCTACTCCAGAAGCTTCAAGGTGAAGAACATCAAGCCCGAAGACATCGAGGCTTCTTACAACAACGGCATCCTGGAAGTAAAATTCCCGAAGCGGGAGACCCTTCCCGAAGAGGAAGTCAAGAAGATCGAAGTGAAGTAAATTATCCAAGAACGGAAAAAAGGAACCACTATCCCTGAGGAAACTGGTCCCGGCGGGAGAATCCT
>JAGAHC010000037.1 GCA_017627275.1 Lachnospiraceae bacterium | reverse complement strand
AGCGATGCTCTTCTTTTTGCGCAGAAAAAGGGCCTGACCCTAAAGTCAGACCCTAAAACCAGCCCCTAATCTCAGACCCTACTGAGAGCCCCTAAAACCAGACCCGAAAGAACGTAGACCCTAAACAAGTTTGAATACCCCTTTTTTTGTTCTTATAAATCCTTTAAGTATTCCCAGTATGCCAATAATCTCGGTATCGACGTATATATTTTTCCTCTTTGAGATGTCATATATTCAAGTTTCGTGTCTCTTACAACAGAGGTGCAGCGTTTGTTAGAAATCCCTGCATCTCGCCTTGTCGTTGCCGGCGTGCCGTACAAGACACGGCCTCTCAGTAATTCAAACGTGTATCCCCTACCCATTCGTTCAATAGCTCTTATGACGGAGTTTGAGCCTTCTGTAAGAGCGTTAGTATACGGATAATCAAAGTAATTAAATATCTCGGTGTGCCAGTTATCTATCGTTCTAGCAGCAGAGTTGTATGAAGGCAGGCTTGCAGGAATACGAGCTTTCCAGTCGGCATAGAAGGCCTCTGCTTCAATCCTAGTCTTTATCCTGTACATATCCCGAATATCTTCCTTAAATCTGTGGATCTCGGCTAAAACCGGATATTTGGCAAATACATCCATCAGTCTACATTGATCTTCATACGTCAGGTTCTCTGAGCCACGCTTCATATACCAACTTATATTTTTCATGTTCACGGATCTGGTTTTGTCTTTAAGGATGTTATCTAACGCCTTCTTCCTCTCAAGGAAATACAGAGACCATGAGAAGAGGTTAGAAAAGCTCTATGACCAGATAGCATCAATCGAGGAGCAGATTGGGGAACTGGAAGAACAGATATTGCATTTTAAGCAGGAAAAGATATCCGGTGACAATGCCTTTCAGTATCTTCTGCAATTCGAGAAGATTTATGACCAGATGAGCGATTTTGAGAAGAAGGAATTCCTCTCTACCATCATCCGTAAGATAGAAATCTTTGAGGAACAGCGTGATGATGGTAAAATCGTAAAGAGTATCACCTTCAAATTCCCTGTGGACGGAGGGCCAATAGAACCGGATGATGGTTCAGGCGGTTCAGATGACGGAAGTGGATATGTAGGTGGTAATGGGTGGAACAAATCTGGACACGACGAGACGGTAGTCCTGATGTCACGGAAAGATACATAAGGCGGACATAAGGGGTGTTTATTATGGAATACATTAGAGTAACAAAGGATAATCTGGAGAAGGAGCATATCTGCTGCGCTATTTCCAACAATAAAGATATTCAGGTTTCATCCAAGAAAGCCTGGCTTGCGGATCGGTTTGATGATGGTCTTGTGTTTCTGAAAAGCACAGAGCGTGGAAAATGCTTCATCGAATACATCCCTGCTGAGAATGCATGGAATCCAATAGACGCTGATGGATATATGTTCATAGACTGCCTTTGGGTTTCCGGATCCTTCAAGGGACACGGTTATTCCAATGACCTGCTCGGCGCTTGCGTTGCAGACAGCAGGGAAAGAGGAAAAAAGGGACTTTGTACTCTGTGCGCCGAAAAGAAAAAACCTTTCCTCGCTGATCCGAAGTTTCTAAAATACAAGGGCTTTGCTGTGTGCGATGAAGCCGACAATGGTATCCAACTTTGGTATCTGCCTTTTTCTTTTGATGCGGAGCCTCCCAGATTCAAGGACTGCGCCAGGCATCCTCATGTGGAGGAGAAGGGTTATGTCCTGTATTACACAAGCCAGTGCCCTTTCAATGCGAAGTATGTTCCAATCGTGGAGCAGACTGCCAAAGAGCATGACATTCTGTTCCGGGCGATCCATATCGAAAGTAAAGAACAAGCGCAGAACGCTCCGACGCCGATCACGAACTATGCACTGTTCTGCGATGGAGAGTATCTGACAAACGAGCAGATGAACGACAAGAAATTCCTGAAGCTGGTATTACAGAGTCGGAGCTGAAGAAAAAAAGAACTTTCAGGAGGAAAAACAATGAATACAAATGACTACATCATTCGTTTAGAAAGATCCGAAGACTACAGAGAAGTTGAGAGCCTCGTCAGAGAATCGTTCGGGAATGTTTACCGTCCGGGATGCAGTGAGCATTACGTGATCCATGTGCTGCGTGATGACCCAGCTTTCATCAAGGAACTTGATTTCGTCATGGAGCAGGATGGCAGACTGATCGGACAGAACATGTTTATGCAAACGATCATCGAAGCGGATGACGGCAGGGTGATCCCTGTTCTGACCATGGGGCCGATCGGCATTACGCCGGAACTCAAGCACAGGGGTTATGGAAAGGCGCTGCTTGATTACTCTCTGGAGAAGGCGGCAGGACTCGGCTATGGTGCGGT
The DNA here is from genome assembly GCA_017627275.1 of Lachnospiraceae bacterium. Taxonomy (GTDB): domain Bacteria; phylum Bacillota; class Clostridia; order Lachnospirales; family Lachnospiraceae; genus CAG-791. Next base: position 10,998 of record JAGAHC010000037.1, on the reverse strand, counting down.
TTTGTTTGAGGGCAATATTGGCTTCTACGGCAAGTGTGGCTTTACCTATGCCCGAGAGTTTGGCATTCGCTACCATGATTTGCCGGAAGGCGCAGATGATTCATTCTTTCTCTGCAAGGAACTGATCCAGGGATACCTCGATGGCGTTACTGGTGTATACCAGACGCCGCAGGGATACTATGTGGATGATTCTGACGTAGAGGCATTTGACAAGGACTTCCCGCCCAAGCAGAAACTTAAGCTGCCGGGGCAATTGTTCTAAACGAAACTAAGGCAGAGGGCTGAGAGAAGAACTATCGGCTCTCTGTCAATTCAGTTTGCAGGGATGTATCGGTAGACAATTTCTCTCTTACGAAAAATCTTGGATAAATTCCCGCTTACCGACGACATTCATAGTGTTGTCTCAAGGCACGTCGAGTGCGTGAGCCTCTTGTGTGTCAAAAGGGACGGTTCTTTTTGACACACTCACTGATCAAAGCCGATTGAACGGAGAATAACAAGAAAGCATTAAAATGTAGCCGTCCTTTTTGTGTCAAAAGGGACGGTTCTCTTTGACACACTCACTGATCAAAACCGATTGAACGGAGAATAACAAGAAAACATTAAAATGTAGTTGTCCTTTTTGGGAGCGCCAGCGGGAAAAGAACGGAGAAAAAGAAATGAATAACGAAATGCAGCCGTCCTCTTCCTGGGGATCAGCGGGAAAAGGACGGAGAAAACAGAACACATAAGTAAATGTGGATGACACATGAGGCAAAAAAGGGATGAACGTAAAGGAACCTTGTCAGAGCCGAGCGGAGGTGATGAGTTGGAGAATCGTGTAGAGAAGCTGCGAAAAGAGCGTGGATTAAACCAGGAGGAGTTTGCCAGGGCGATTTGCGTTTCCAGGCAGACAGTCAGTTCTATTGAGACCGGAAAGTATAACCCATCACTTGATCTGGCATTCGCGATAGCGGATTTTTTCGGAAAAACGATCGAAGAAATCTTTATTCATGAGGGAGGTACCGAACGAGCTGAAAGAGAAGCTTTCTTGGCTTATGGGAGACTTTGCATAATCCAGACTTTAAACCCGTCGAATTCGACGGGTTTAGGAAGGAAGCTGGCCTACATGCTTTCACCATGTCCCCTTCAAAATGGATCGAAAGCGTAAATGCGATCGGTATCACAACAAAGGCCGGCCGTTATGGTGGCACATACGCTCATTCCGATATTGCTTTAGAGTTTGCATCATGGATCTCTGCGGAGTTTAAGCTCTATATTGTCAAGGATTATCAAAGGATCAAGAGCGATGAAAATAGCCGCCTGTCCTTAAATTGGAACTTAAACCGCGAAGTCGCCAAGCTGAATTACCGCATCCATACAGACGCGATCAAGGTGAATCTGATCCCTCCGGATTTGACTTCGGAACAGATCTCATACAAGTATGCAAATGAAGCGGATCTTCTGAATGTCGCACTGTTTGGTAAAACCGCAAAACAGTGGCGGGATGAGAACCCTGGTAAGAAAGGCAACATCCGTGATGAAGCAAACCTGAATCAGTTGCTGGTCCTTGCCAATATGGAGAGCTATAACTCGATTCTCATTGCACAGGGAATATCGATGTCAGAGCGTCTGATGCTCCTAAGGGATATGGTGGTCATACAAATGCAGACACTTACCCGGATCAGCACAGAGCATCTGCCGTTGCTGCCGGGTGGTAAATCCGATACTGAGTAAAACTGATCAAAGCTGATCGGACGGAGAATCACAAGAAAGTGTTAAAATGTAGTTATCCTATTTAGGAGAGCCAGTGTGTCAAAAAGAACCGTCCCTTTTGACACACCCTTGAACAAAGAAAGGCCATTATGACAATCTCAAACTCAATAGCACTGCTATATATCTTCGGTGCGATGATCCTGCTTCTGATGGCGGCGGGATGCATCCAGGGGATGGAGCGCTATGAACGAAGGACGTATGTCCTTACGGTGCTGCTGCTCCTTGGCGCAGCCCTGATGCTGACCGGCTTAAGCATCGCACTGCTGGTCAACCCGGCGATGATGCTCAGACGGCAGATCCTGCAAATGGTTCTGCGCGTGCTGTACTTCACGACACTCGCCGTCTTCACCGCCTACCTAATGCTGCTCATGCAGGGAGATGACATCAAACTGCGCTGGAGAGTCAACCGGCCGATCATCGCCATCTGCCTCTTAGGCGCGATCTGCTGGGCTGCCGAGACTCTGTACACAGAATCGGGACTCGGCTTTGTGCTTTTTCTCCTGGGACAGATCGCGATCATCCTGGCGACGCTCTTTGACATGGCAATCGTCTGGAAGTATCGCGAAAGGCTGGGCCCCCTGCAGGTGAAGTCCTCGCTGGTCTACCTTATCCTGCCGTTCATGGCGTTGTTGTTCGTGGGGACGCCTTACTTTGAAAAAGTCCTGCACATGCTGCTGGCATTCCGCCTGGCCTACCTGTACGTGACCCTGCACGTGCACCGCAACCTACGCTACCAGCAGGAGCGCGCGGCCAACGCGCAGCTGCAGCTCACTCTGCTGGAGAGCCGCCTGCACCCGCACTTCATCTACAACGTGTTGAACATCATCTACTACCTCTGCGAGCAGGACCCCGCCACCGCGCAAAAAGCGGTCAGCGATTTTTCCACCTATCTGCGGGCCAACCTGAGCGCGGCGGATGAACGGGCGCTGCCGATCCCGTTTGCGGAAGAGTGGAACGCGACGGAAAAATATCTGGCGCTGGAGAAACTCCGCTATGAGGACGACCTGCGGGTCGAGACCGACTTCAAGGTAATGAACTTTCTGGTGCAGCCGTTCCTCCTGCGGTCGCTTGTCAACAATGCCGTGCGCCACGGGATCGCCAAAAAGGAAGACGGCGGAACGGTGCGGATCACGGCGGATATAGAAAACGACAACTATGTCATAACGGTGAGCGACGATGGTGTCGGCTTCGATACTTCCTTATTAAAAGACACCGGAGATTCGCATTTCGGACTCCGTTCGATCGGAGAACAGCTCCGGCAGATCGGCGGATCGATGGAAGTGACGAGCAGCCCCGGCGCCGGTACGACTGTTCGGGTCAATATCCCGACAGCGAGGGCCTGAGAGGAGGACATATTTGAAAATACTCGTAGTAGAAGACGAAAAACTGGCACGCGAATCCCTGATCTCGGTCCTCCAAAAGGTGCGCCCCGACGCGGAAGTGTACGGTTGCAAAAGAGCGGTCGAGGGCCTGGAATACGTGAAGGAACACTCCTGCGACGTGGCCTTTCTTGACATCGAAATGCGCGGGATGAGCGGCATTGACCTCGCGGAAAACCTGCGGGATATCAAGCCGAACATCAACATCATCTTTACGACCGGATACGACGAATACACGGGAGAAGCGATCCAGATGCACGCGAGCGGCTATATCCTGAAGCCTGTGACCGCGGAGAAAGTCGCGCGGGAACTCTCCGATCTGCGCCACCCGGTCACCGAGCCGATGCGCCGCATGCGCCTGCAGACTTTCGGCAATTTCGAGGCCTTTTACGACGATGAACCGATTCGGTTTACGTATGCAAAAACCAAGGAACTCTTTGCCTATCTGGTGGATCGGAACGGCGCCATGTGCACCAATCAGGAGATCATCGCAGCGCTCTGGGAGGAGGAAGGATTCGATGAGGGCAACCACGAATCCTACTTAAAGAACATCCGCAGCGACCTGATTACGACGCTGGAATCCATCGGCTGCGGCGATATCCTCATACGCCGCCGCGGCGCGATCGGCATCGTTCCGAACCTCGTTTACTGCGACTATTACTGCTACCTTGCGGGCGTCAAAGAGGTGCGCCGCCTTTACCGGGGAGAGTATATGTCACAGTACAGCTGGGCCGAAGTCACCCACGCGGCCCTGGATGCGGACCTTGCAAAAAACTGAAAAAACCAGGAAAGACCGGACGGAATGGTCCGGTCTTTTTTTATTCATTTTCTGTGACTGTTTTGTGACCCTTTACCCCGTACAATGAAAATCGGAATAGTTCCACCATTGTGATTTTTATACGGAGGAATACGAGATGAAGAAAAAAGCGTTATCGCGCGTACTGGCATGGATCGGCGTCATTATCATGACGACGACGAGCCTTCCTGTGTCCGGTCTGACGGTAAGCGCCGCGGAAGAAGTCGCGGTCGAAACGGCAGCGGAAGAAGTGATGCAGGAAGAGGCATCGAAAGCAGAGGCGACAGAAAGTGCCGCGCCGGAAGAGACACAGGCGCAGAGCACAGAAGCTGCATCGCCTACTGACAGCGGAGAGGGTGCAGGCAGTGAAGCGCCCGCACAGCCGACGGAAGAACAGCCTTCAGGCGGTGAGCAAGGCGGAGGTTCTGAACAGACACCCGGCGGTGAACAGCCGACCGGCGGAGAACAGACGCCTGCTGACGGACAGCCTGCTGCCGAAGACGCTTCTTCAACAGAAACTATTCCCTCCGATGTGATCCCTGAGGATCAGAATACTGAACAGACAACTGAAGAAATCAAACCCGAAGAAATCGTTCCCGAGGAAATCATTCCCGAAGAAGAGATCGTAGAGGAAGTCGAAGAACTCGAGGAGATCGAGGAACTCGAAGAAGAGGAAGAAATCAAAATGCCCGCACAGACTTTCCGTGCGGAATCCGGAAATGGTGTCCAGGTGGTGGCGCGCGTCAAAGAAGGTGTCTTCCCGGAAGACACCACCTTATACGTTCGCTCGATCGCGTTTGCCAGAGCCCGTTCCATTGCGGACGCGGCAACACCGGAAGACACGACGGTCACCGATGCGATCGCCGTAGACATTACCTTCCGTGATAAAGACTTCAACGAGATACAGCCCGCTAACGGCGCCGGCGTCTCGGTAGAGATCAAACTGAATAAGGCGCTGGACGGTGAAGAGTTCAAGGTCATCCACGCGGGCGACGACGGGAATGCTTCCGTGATCGCCGATGCCGGGGCACGTGGCGGCTCGTTTGTGAGCGGATCGTTCTCCATCTACGTTGTGGCGGCGGTCGAGCAGACAGACCCCCGTCTTGAAGTGCGTTTCTTCATGCCCGGAGAAAGCGAACCGTATAATACGCAGTTCGTTGCGTCCGGAGAGGATCTGCATGATCCAGGCACGGATCTCACCAAGATGAGTGCGGACGATGTCTTCGTAGGCTGGAGCGTAAACGGAACGGAAGTGCCCGATATCGAAGGTCTGAAGGCGCTGGTGCCGAGCTCCGTCGAAGCAGGCGAGCAGATGGACGTCACGGCGGTGATTCACGTGGAACGCCGTCTGGTGTATGAGCGCATTGACGGAAAGATCAAGCACAGCGAAGACTACATCGTTCCGAAGGACCCCGGCACGAAGGACGTCGTCGTCAACCAGTCGTACACGGTCGCTTCCGGCAACCTTGGTTTTGTGGGCTGGGCCATGGTTGATGCGGAAGGAAATACAGATGAATCTACTATATATAAGAACGGCGACACGATCACGCTGAGTCAGGAGGAAACGATCCTGCGGCCGGTCGTCAGGGAAGGATTCTGGCTCATCTTTGATGAAAACGATGGCGGAAGCGGCGGCGGCGCCAGCTTCACCGACCCTGTTTTCTGCATGGGAGGAACGGTCACATCGGCGCAGGAGCCGGAAGACCCGACACGCCCCGGCTATGACTTTGCCGGCTGGCATACCGACCCGACGGCGAACACTCCCTTCACTTTCAACACGACACTCACGGCAGACCAGACGCTCTATGCGCACTGGACGCCGAGCACGAACGCGGAGTATACCGTCATCGTCTGGATGCAGGACGTGAATGACGATAAGGATGCCGCGGATGCGGACAAGACGTATGACTACTACAGCAGCGCCAAGGTCACGGCGACGACAGGGGCCACGATCTCAGCCTCCGACTTAAGCGCGTATACAGGTCTGAATGTTACAGGCTTCGATTACCGTACCTACGAGATCAAGGACGGCGACGGGAACAGCACTACCGTCGTGGGCGCGCAGAACGACACCGTGGTCAACGTGTATTATGACCGTGAGCTTTGGACGATTCAGTTCTATGTTACATCGACGGACAACTATGCGACGACGCCCGAGCAGTATCGGGAAGTCGGCACCAACATCTTCCGCACACTGACATGGAGCGGCAGATACTGGCAGTATAACGGCAGCAACTATACCGGCACACGATACAAAGTCTCTCAGACGATGACCGGTCTTTACGGACAGTCGCTCGCGCAGAACGGATATACATGGCCTTCCGGAAGATGGGAAGGAGTATCTTTCGTTGACGCGTTTGATGGAAATCTGTTCGGCGCGTCAGGCCTTGGCGGCACTGCACGCACTATAAAGACCAGAGCAAGCACAACAGCAGCCAATGTTACGATCATCAATTACGTTCAGGATGCGGAGGATGAGACGCAGTATACAGAGGCTTTGAGAAGCTCCTATACATTCTCGAATGGCTCCGGATACAGGATCACAGACCGGTTTTCCGGCTTTGAGGTATCCGGGTATAAGTGGAGCAATTCCGAATCCATGCCGACCAGCTGGGATACGGGAATCAACGAGACCGGTTATACAGAAGTAAAAAAGACTGCCGACGACACCTATATCCATGTCAAATTTGACCGCGCCAGAAGCAGCCTGATCTTCCAAAACGGAACGGACGTCGTCAAGACGATCGCCAATATCCCGTACGGCAAGAGCCTCTCGCCTTATGAGAGCGAGGCACCTACGGTGTCTCCGGAAGACGGACAGTTCTTTACCGGCTGGTACGAAGATCCGGAATTCGTAACGCCGATGAACTGGGCTACGGAAAAGATGCCCAGTGCCAACAAGGTCGTCTACGCCAGGACGATCCCGGAGCGCTTCCGGATCGTGCTGGACTTCAACGGCGGAACGATACCGGCCGGCCAGACCGAGACCTTCCGCAAGGAATACGGCACCACGATCGCGAGCACCGGCCTGGAGAATACAACGAAAGAGAACCACTCCCTGCTCGGCTGGTACGATGAGGACGGGAACCTCTTCAACTTCAATACGCGCATGAGCGAGTCCATCGCGGACATGAGCTATCAGACGAATGCCGAGCTCCGCGCACAGTATGGGGATAACGATGCCGCGCATGCGGACGTGGTCGGCCTGATCAGGCTCCACGCAGAGTGGCGTGACGATACGCTGGATAACCAGGGCGGCATCGGCCTGCGGTATGTGGACGATGACGGCACCACAGTGCTTCACCCTGAGCGGCCCGATCACCGCTACCTGGATATGGTCACGGCAGTGGCGCAGGCACTTCCCGACGCGACAGCAACAAAGCACCTGGAAGAGAACGAAGAAGTCTTCGTGGGCTGGAAGGTCGGCGAAACAACGGAGATCGTTCCGGCCGGGGATCTGATCACGGTCAGAGTGGCCGACGCGGTGGATATGCTGCCGGACGATCCGGACAATTACAACTGGGTCGTCACGCTCACGGCCGTCTATCAGCATGAATCGGAAGTCCAGACGATGCAGACGAAGCTGACCTACAAGGCAGGCGGCGGCACAGGGGCAGACGTGACGGTAGATAAGCTGGCCGTCAACGGAAAGGTCGCGACCTGGACGAAGGCAGAGGGCGAAAGTGCCTTCACAAAAGACGGTTATGTCCTTGCAGGCTGGTCGAAGATCTCGGGCACCGATCCGGATAGCGATGACGTCATCGACTTCGGCGCAGACGTTTATATCGATAATAAGAACGAAGACACGGAGAACATCCTCTACGCCGTATGGAGACGGAACACCTTCACGGTCACGTGGAAGAACGACGGCGGCGCGGTTCTGGAGACGGACCAGAACGTGCCCTACGGCACCGTGCCGTCTTATGGCGGTGCGACGCCGACGAAGGCGGCGACAGCGGAATATACTTATACCTTCGCCGGCTGGTCTCCGGAAGTGGTGGCTGTCACGGGAGATGCAACCTACACCGCGACTTACAACGAAACCACGAATCAGTACACCGTTACCTATGCTTTGAACGGCGGCACCGTGGCGGAGGGCGTGGAGACGAGTTATACCGTGGACTACGGTACGGAAACGCCGACGATCACGACCACCAGGACCGGCTATACCTTCAGCGGCTGGAACCCAGCTGTTGCTCAGACCGTGACCGGAAACGTCACGTACACCGCGCAGTGGGAAGCGGCTGACGTTACCTATACGGTAAAACATCTGAAAGGCAGCGTGGACGGGTATGCTGAACTCGACAGTTATCCGGTCACCGCTAAGACGGATGAAACACGTTACGCGGAACCGCATAACTTTGAGGGCTATGAGATCGACTGGCCCGCGACGGCAGCGTATTCGGTAAATACGGCAGCGGGCAACACCGTGGAAACGGAAACGGTCGATGGCGAGCAGAAGCTGAAGGGCACCGTGCAGGGCGACGGGTCGCTGGTCCTGGCGCTGGTCTACAAGCGTTCTCAGTATACCGTGACCTATAAGTATATCGGCTCGTTCCCGAACGGCATGAATCCGGCGGCAGATACCACGACCGGCATTATTTCAGTCGAAGGGTACAACGGGCAGTACACATACGGCGACGAAGTGACCGTTAAGGAGAAGGCACAGGCACCTGACGGATATACGGTCGAGAAGTGGCACGCGGTCAGCGGATCTGACCTGGATATTTCGGGCGGCACGTTCGAAATGCCGGCAAGAAATGTCACACTCGTGGCCAGCGTGACGCCGAATGCGGACACAAAATATACCGTGACGCATTGGATGCAGAAGCTGGATGCTAGCGGAAACGTGATCGAAGGCGAGTATGAAGTCCGCGAGACATATCCGTACACCGGCACCACCGGGACCATCGGATCGGCCCATTCCAAGACTTATGAAGGACTGACCTTTGATAAGACGACAACGCTTGCGAAGAAGCCGGCAGATATCACCTCGGAAGAGACCGGCAGCGACCTGACCCTTAAAGGAACGATCGCCGGCGACGAAAGCCTGGAGCTGAACTTCTATTATACGAGGAACAGTTTCAATGTCACGTACGTCATCGACGGATATACGCCGCATAACGCGACGGGAATCCCGGCGGAAGCGACATATGTCTATGGAAAGAATGTGACTGTCGCTCCTGCTGCTGAAGCAGAGGGTTATACCTTCGACGGATGGACCTGCATGTCCGTAGATATTACGAGAGACAACTTTGATATGCCCGGTCACGACGTGACGATCGTCGGACACTTCACGCCGGAAACCAACGGGACGAAGTATATCATCCGCAACTACCTGCAGAAGCTGGACGGCACCTATGAGAAGAGTGATCTGGAAATGACCGGAACAGCTTCAGAATATGCTACGGTCAATCCCGCGACCTTCGTCGGCTATGAACTGAACTGGCCGGCTACGAAAGACGCGGACGAGAATAAGGTAGCGGAGCATGATTTCAGCTTTGATGATAATGCACATTCCGTCACGGGCAAAATCCTGGCTGGGGATGAGCACAAGTTGATCATCGCGTTCTACCACGACCGCATGACCTATCATGTGACCTACGAGTACGACGGAACTGTTCCGACCGGTGCAGTACCGACAGCGGCCGATGTAGGAAGCTTTGATACGGCAGACTACAAGTACGGCGAGAAAGTAACGATCAAAAAAATCACTACCGTACCGGCCGGCTATGAATTCAGCGGCTTCGCGCCGGTGAGCGGCTCCGACATCACGCCGGACGACGAGGGCAAGTTCGATATGCCGTCCAGAAACGTGGAACTGATCGGCCACTTCACGCCGAATAGCAATACGGTCTACACGATCAAACACCTGATGCCCGCATTGGACGGGAACGGGTATGTCAATGTCGTGGCACCGTATACACGTACGGCAACGACGGACAGCTCCGTCACGGCAAGCGCGAGAGAGTTCCCGGGCGTGACCTATGACCAGGCGACAACAAATGCCAACAAGGGAACCAACACCATGTCCGCGGACGGCAAGAGCCTGACGGGTACGGTGGCAGGCGACGAGAGCCTGGAGTTGGTATTCTACTACACGCGCAACACCTATACGGTCAGCTACGTGTACGACGGCTATACGCCGACGACCGCAAGCGCACTTCCGACAGCGCAGACGAATATTGCCTTCGGACAGAGCGTCACGATAGAGCCTGATGCGACCGCGCAGGGCTACTCCTTCAGCGGCTGGGATGTTCAGGCTCACGACTTTGACATTGATGAAGACAAGTTCAACATGCCGGCAAGGAACGTGGTGTTCCACGGTTCCTTCACACCGGAGGTCGGTCAGTCCGACTTCAAGGTACAGCACTACGTGCAGGAGCTTAACGGCAGCTACACGCTGAAGGAATCGACGACATACACCGGCACCGCGCTGGAGACCGGTACAGGTAATAAGCGTGACTATGACGGGTATTCGGTCAACTGGACAAAGACGAGCGCCGAGAACACCGGTCATACGGTAGATCAGGGAGCCGGGACGATCAGCGGAACGATCCTTGCCGACCACAGCCTGGTCATCGCGTTCTATTATGACCGCGACACCTACACCGTGACCTATGAATACGACGGTGAGGTGCCTGCGGGTGCGAAGGCGATCGCAGACTTCAATACACCGGCTGTAACAGCTAAATTCGGCGAAAAAGTCACGATCGAAGAGATGCCTGCAAGCGGCGTACCGGCCGGTTACACCTTCAGCGGCTTCGCGCCGGTGAGCGGATCTGATATCACACCGGACGCGGAAGGCAAGTTCGATATGCCGTCGCGGAACGTGGAACTGATTGGCCACTTCACGCCGAATAGCGATACGGTCTATACGATCAAACACCTGATGCCCGCATTGGACGGGAACGGGTATGTGAATGTCGTGGCACCGTATACACGTACGGCAACAACGGACAGTTCCGTCACGGCAAGCGCGAGAGAGTTCGCGGGCGTGACCTATGATCCGACAACGACAGAAGCGAATAAGGGAACCAACACCATCTCCGCGGACAAGAAGAGTCT